>JAHRHW010000079.1 GCA_019100305.1 Candidatus Thiodiazotropha taylori
CAGCGGCGCCACCCAACCAAGCGGTAGTGGCAATCGGGCCTCACGTCAGTCCGCGCCAAGAACAAATCCGCAATTGTCAATGAAGCGCTCACCGGCAGCCGCAGCAAAACCGACGCAGCCTGCTGCTCCAGCAGAGCCGGCCAAACCGGTAGCCAATGCGACTGATCCATCCGATTGGCAGGCCTTTTGCGCCGCCCTGCAATTGGGAGGGATCACGCGTCAGTTGGCGCAAAACTGCGCCTTTGGCAGCTGGGACGGCAAGACACTGAATCTGACCCTCGATACGTCGAGGCGCCAACTCCGGGTTGGGCAGTCTGAAATGCGCCTGCTGGAAGGGATAAGGAAACAGCTCGGGGAGTCGGTGCAGCTGTCGATTACCGAAGCGGTACCGCAGCAGGAGACGCCGGCAATGCGTGAAAAACGTCAGCTCGAAGAGCGGCAGACTGAGGCGGAAACGAGTATGGCGGTGGACCCGATGGTGAAGGAGATGGAGGAGCGATTTGGCGCAAAACTGATGCCGGAGTCGATTCGTCCTGTTGATGATTCCGCCGGTTGAAACGGCTTATGCTCTGTCAGAGTTATGATTTGTAACTAGCTGTTTTACAGTTATATAAATGATGTTTTAAAGTAGTTTGTCAAATTGATTTCAGGTGCCAGCATAAGCATAGGCGCCTGGGATTGGCCATGAATATGAGGTGTTCGACATGAAAGGCGGTATTGGTAATTTAATGAAGCAGGCGCAAAAGATGCAGGCTGAAATGCAGCAGGCACAAGAGAAGCTGGCGCAGGAAGAGGTGACGGGCGAGTCCGGGGGTGGGCTGGTCAAAGTGATCATGAATGGTAAACATGAAGTGCGCCGTGTCGAGATCGATGAGAGCCTGATGGGGGATGACAAAGAGATGCTCGAAGACCTGGTGGCAGCCGCGGTGAATGATGCTGCTCAGCGGGTCAGTCACAAGATGCAGGAGAGTATGTCAGGACTGACAGCCGGACTAGGTCTGCCTCCTGGTATGAAACTGCCATTCTGAATTCAATCAACCATGCCGATCAACAGCTGCCAGCTCTCTCTATCTGGCTCAACGCTCAGCTACAGGCCGGCCGATGCCTGATACTGCGCTGCTCGACCAATTGATGACCGCACTGCGCTGCCTGCCGGGTGTTGGGGCTAAAACTGCCCAGCGCATGGCCTACCATCTGCTGGAGCGGGACAGGGAAGGTGGCCGGGTGCTCTCCCGGTTGTTGGCTGAGGCGATGGAGAGGATCGGTCATTGCCGCCAATGCAGAACCCTGAGTGAGCAGGAGCTGTGTCAGCTCTGTGCCAATCCCAGGCGGGATCAGAGTCTGCTCTGCATCGTTGAGAATCCTGCCGACCAGGCGATCATCGAACAGGCGGCAGACTATCAAGGTGGCTATTTTGTCCTCGGTGGTCATCTCTCGCCACTGGATGGGATCGGTCCGAAAGAGATCGGACTGGATCTGTTGCAAGAGCGATTTGCCAGTGGCGGTGTCAAAGAGGTTATTCTGGCAACCAATCCCACCGTCGAGGGTGAGGCAACGGCACAATACGTCCACGACATGGCGCAACAGTTTGGCATTCGCACAACCCGTATCGCCCAGGGGGTACCCATGGGGGGCGAGCTGGAATATGTGGATGGTGCAACCCTGGCCCACGCCATACGAGGGCGATCGGAATTTTGAGGAGATACCATGAGTGACTGCTTGTTCTGTAAATTTGTCAGCGGTGAAATACCTGTCCAGGCCGTCTATGAGGACAATGATGTACTGGCCTTCAGGGATATCAATCCACAGGCCCCCTGTCATGTGCTGATCATACCGAAAAAGCACATTTCCACACTCAATGATCTGTCCGAGGAAGATGCCGAACTGATGGGAAAACTCTATCTGGCGGCGGCCAAAGTGGCCAAGCAGGAGGGTATAGATGAAGCAGGGTATCGTGCGGTGATGAACTGTAACGAACAAGCCGGTCAGACCGTTTTTCATATCCACCTGCACCTGTTGGGCGGACGGCGCATGAACTGGCCACCGGGTTGATCCGTCTGACCTGAGCCTGTTGCCAATCCAGTGAACACCAAGTCTGAATCCAGTTACCAGCTGTCGATTGACGGTATGTCATGTCAGCACTGTGTGGCGTCTGTGGAGAAGGCGCTCACAGCCCTGCCCGGAGTGAGCCGGGTGGCTGTCGATCTGCAAGGGGCGTCTGCAGAGGTCACCGGTGGGAATGCGGATGAGGTCCTATCAGCGGTCAGAGAGGCGGGCTATGAAGCGGAACTGATCAGAGAAGATGTTGCATCGATCCCGGTCGCTCTGCCTGTGCTGCAACCTGTCCCCGCCGCACAGCGTCCCGTTGAAAAGATCGAGGGAGGCTATCAACTGGCTGTGCAGGATATGACCTGTGCCAGCTGCGTAGCAGCGGTTGAGCGGGCGATCAATGCCGTGCCCGGTGTCACTCAGGCCGCCGTCAATCTGGTGGAGAAACGGGCACAGGTTGTCGGAGGCTCACCCGAGGCGGTGGCTCAGGCGGTGATCGATCAGGGCTATGGCGCCTATCTGCTCGAGTCCCAGGCGGAGAGCAATCAGCTGCAGCTTCTCTTTTCCGATCAGGCAGTGGATCAGGCCACTCAACAAGTGGCGCTTGAGCGACTGTTTACCAGGCTGGACCCACAGGCAAGCTTTGAACTCAAAGCGTCTCTGTGGCATCTGCAAACCTCAATGCACCCTGCGGATCTGCTGATCGAACTGGAGCAACAGGGTTACCCGGCCCGCTTTAAAGAGAGCTATAACGATCCCTATGCCGAGGAGGCAACGGCCGCTGCCAAAGAGATCAGACGTTCCTGGCAGAGAGCGGCGTTGGCCGGGGTTGTCGGCATCGGTCTTATGGCGGCTGAAATGACAGGCAATACACCTCTGGTGACGGCACCCGGAGGACAGAGCTACTGGCTGGCGGTTGCCATCATCTGTCTTCTGGTGATGCGTTTCAGTGGTGCACACTACTATCTCGGTGCGCTGAAACAGCTTAAGCACCGCAGCGCCAACATGGACACCCTGATCGCATTGGGAACAGGCAGTGCCTGGCTCTCCTCGCTGGTTATCGTATTGCAACCCGAAGGGATGATCCTGCAGGGGGAGAAACTCTACTTCGATGCCTCGGTACTGATACTGGCTTTCCTGCAACTCGGACATGGGTTGGAGACCCGGGCCAAACGCACCACCAGTGAAGCGGTGGGCAGTCTGGTTGGATTGGCGCCGAAGCAGGCTGAAGTGGTGCGTGATCGGGGTTCGGCCACCATTCCGGTATCCCTGTTGTCGATCGGCGACCAGATCCAGGTGCGCCCGGGAGATCGCATTCCGATTGACGGTGAGGTGGTCGAGGGGATTTCAAGCGTTGACGAAGCGATGCTCACCGGTGAGTCGCTACCGCAAAAGAAACAGGCGGGGGATCCGCTGATCGGCGGCAGTGTCAACCGTTCCGGCCAGCTGCGATTCAAAGTCACCCGCTTGGGGGAGGAGACCACCCTGGCCCATATCATCGCCATGGTGCGCCAGGCACAGATGAGTAAGCCTGAGATCGGTCGTCTGGTGGATAAAGTCTCAGCGGTTTTTGTGCCGGTGGTGGTTCTGATCGCCGTTGCGGCTTTTATCGTCTGGCTGTTGGTGGGTCCGACGCCACCTCTCTCTTACGCACTGACCGCCAGCATCGCTGTACTGGTGATCGCCTGTCCCTGTGCCCTGGGGCTGGCTACCCCCATTGCGATTATGGTTGGGACCAGCCGTGCCGCCCAGATGAGCGTGTTGATTCGCAACAGTGACGGTCTGCAATCCGCCAGCAGACTGACCCATCTGGTGGTGGATAAAACCGGCACCCTGACTCAGGGTGCGCCGAAAGTCACCGATGTCCATGCGGAAAATATGCCGCAAGCGGAGATGCTGGCCCTGGCCGGCGCTGTCGAGGCAGTCTCGTCCCACCCGCTGGCGGAGGCGATTCTCGATCACCTCGGGCAGCAGGGTATCGAGATACCGGCGGTATCCGATTTCCATAACCATGAAGGTCTCGGCGTTGAAGGGCGGGTTGCCGGGAAACTGGTTCAATTGGGGGGTAGGCAATATCTGAAAAAGCTGAAGCTTACCCCTTCTGAGTCGTTTCAGAATGCGGCGAATCAGCAGTCTGCCGAGGCGGGTAGCCTGGTCTGGGTGGTTGTGGAGGATCAGCTGAGTGGCTTGCTGGTACTTAGGGATCCCCTGCGAAGTGACTCGGCTGCTGCAGTAAAATCACTTCAGGATCAAGGTGTTGAGGTAATTATTTGTAGCGGTGACAATCACCGTGCCGTGGAGGCGGTTGCTGAGAGTCTTGCCATAAAACAGGCACACAGTGAACTGCTGCCCGAGCAGAAACTGGAGGTAGTGAAGTCGCTTCAGCAACAGGGCAATCGTGTCGGCATGGTTGGGGACGGGGTGAACGACGCTCCGGCCCTGGCGCAGGCCGATACCGGATTTGCCATCGGTAGTGGCACCGATGTGGCGATCGAGCATGCGGATATCACCCTGGTTGGGGACTCACTGCGGAATGTCAGTACTGCAATCGGCATTTCCAGAGCAACCATCAGGAATATCAAGCAGAATCTTTTCGGTGCTTTTGTCTATAATATGATAGGTATACCTATGGCAGCCGGGTTGCTTTACCCTGTAACGGGCTGGCTGCTGCCACCCATGTTTGCCAGTGTGGCAATGGCAATGTCGTCAGTCACTGTGGTGGTAAATGCCAATCGATTGAGATTTTATGGTCCTATGACAACAACCCTCAAAGTAACCGGTATGACCTGTCCCCACTGTGTCAATAATGTGCAGAAAGCGTTATTGGGAGTGCCTGGTGTGGATGGTGCTGAAGTTGCCTTGGAAGAGGGTACTGCGGTTGTCCATGGCTCTGCACAGGCGGCAAGCCTGGTCCAGGCTGTGGTTGATGCCGGGTATGCTGCAGAGACTGAGACCTAAGGTCTTTGGAATGATCTGATGCAAGTCTCCAACTCACCACTTGCCCTGCCGAACCTAGCGGTCTCTCTGGAGCAACAGAGAAATGCCGCGACCCATCTGGTTCAGGCTTTACCATTGGCGTCGCAGGTTGGACACAGTGACGCTACCTTGCGCAGTGTGGAGAGTATCAAGCAGGCAGAACAGTTACTGCAACGCCGTCAGTCAGAGCGGCAACTTACCCAGCTGCGGGATGATCCGCAGAGTCAGAAAGCGGTATCGAGTTATATGTCAGTGCAGTCGGGTCAGGAACGGGATTATGTGAGTGAGGTGCTGGGCATCGATGTCTATGCCTAAACCTTCAGAACTGACCTGACCGGGACATCCCTGTCACCTGGTCAAGCTCCCATCAGAGTTTAAGTCGTCACCGGTTGCATGGTCTCACGAATCTTGTCGTGGGCCAGTATCTTGTCATCGCTGCGGATCAAGCGTTCGATGATGTGTTCACCGCGCATCGCACGAGGATTGATGCCGGTCTCCTTCAATATTTCGTAACTCTCGAAAAAACGCTTCCAGGTTATCTTTCTGACCTGGAGTTTTGCGCGAATCTCCGGGTTGTTGGTTTCCAGGAAAAGGCGATCAATCTGTTTCCATTCCTGGTAACGATCCGGATGATCCATACCCAACTTGTTGAGCCGTGACTGGCACTCCTCATGGGTCAGTCCGGAGACCAGTTTGCCTTCCATGAACAGCAGTCCCTGTCTCACTGTCGTGGTAGGCGGACGGTTGTTCCACTCCGCTACTTTTGCCGGGTCACTGAAGATTTCACGTATCACATAGTGCGCCATGGTTTGGTTCATTTTGAACGAGTAGGGAATGTTGAAGTGTTTTAGAATGTCGACCTGTCGGCCATCGGGAGGGGAGAACAGACCAAGAATATTCATCGCCTGGCCTTTGCTGAGTTCCCGGTTCAAGCGGATATCCTTTTCTGCCAATTCGTTGAGCATGACTTCGGTTGCCGGTTCATTCTGCCAGGCTTCACCAGACTCGGCCGGCAGGCTCAAAGCGGTTTCAATCTGTTCTTGAAGTTCATCAACGTTGATCTGTGTAGCGTCAGCTTTGGATTGGCTCTTTTTGAACAGCAACAGCAGAGCACCAATCATCATTACAGCAAATAAGCTAGCTATCTCCATGGGTTAACTCCCGAGTTTATTGATTACTGAGAGTTGAGTATAAGCAGATTGACTGGCGCTATTGTGAGAACTGATACACACAATGTATAGTGATTGTCAATAGATGAACAAAATGATTATTCAGATTCTTGGGCTTTTATTTCTGCATATAATCTTGCAAGTGTGAGCTGTATCAAATTTAAGGTTATGGTCGTTTAACCTGATTTACTTTCTTAACGTTTTGAGAAGGATTGAGTAAGGGTAGGTCACTCTGCGGATCTGATACAGATTTTTTATTCGGATCAGTCGGAAGGGTACTACTTTAGTGTTATTTGGTGGGGCATGGCCCCACTCTACTGTTGAGTTGATGGTGTAGGGGGGCCATGCCCCACCAAAAACCATTGATAAAACAAGCCGCAATGAGTTTTAGTTCTTAAGTAAACATCATTCCGGATCAGTCGGGTTGCTGACAATGCTAGCTGATCCGTGTAACAGCAGACTATAGTATCGGGATGTTCAGGGAGAGTTGATGAAAGGTTGCAGGATGAAATTGGTAATGGATTCTTAGCGATGGGAACAAGGTCGAGTCGTCTGTTTCTTTTGATCTCCCTTTTTATATTGGTCACTGACAGTTTCTTTGTCTGGTTGAACTATATCTCATCACGGGATGCCATGTACGAAAGCCTGCAGGACGAGTTGTCCGAAGCAGGCAGTGCTTTCAATATTTCTTTGGACAGCAATATGGATATGCTGGTACAGACGGCCCTGTTCGTCGCCAGTGATAAACGGGTGCAGGATCTGTTTCTCGCCGGTAAGCGGGCGGTTGAATCGGAAGACGGTGGTGCGGGTGGCGAGGTATCTGAGCAGATTCGCCAGCAGTTGTATGAACTGCTTGAGCCCGGTTGGAGCGAGATGAGAAAGCAGTTCAATGTGCGACAGTTGCATTTCCATCTGGCGCCTGGCGCGCTCTCCTTTTTGAGAGTCCATCAACGGGAAAAGTATGGTGACCGTCTGGATGAAATACGTCACACGGTGGTGGATGCGAACCAATTACAGCGTACTACAAGAGGCTTTGAGATCGGCCGGCCCTATGCCGGCATACGTGGAGTAAGTCCTGTCTACGCAAATCATGAGAGCGTACGACTTCATGTAGGCGCAGTTGAAGCGGGCATGTCGTTTTCACAGATATTGGATCTGCTGATACGTCATACCCATTTCAACTATGCGGTGTTGATCAAACAGCAGGAGTTACAGCATCGTGTCTGGTCCGAATCCCTGAAGCAGCTCTATGCAGGACGTCCGCCGGTGGCCGGTTTCTATATTGAAGCCAGTAGTGACGATGAAAAGTCAGCTCAGTTATTGTCTGATCAATCGTTGCACCCAATTCTTTTCGATGAACGCAAGATCTATATTCAGAATGGGGCAGAGCCATTGGCAATGATAGCACTGCCGTTTTATGACTATCAGGGTCGGCAGGACCCTAACAGAGAGCCTGTCGGGCATATCCTGATGTGGCGCAATGCATCGACTCTCATCGCGAATTTCAATAAGAGTTTTAACAACAACATACTGTTTGCTGTTGCGGTATTTGTGTTACTTGAGCTGATTCTCTATCTGGGAATGCGCAGGGTGACTCAAAAACTTGAGAGTGAGGTGAAATTTCAGACAGGTCAGCTGTCCGAATCCAATACCAAACTCGCTCATCGAAATACTGCGTTAATCCACTCGCTGCATGAATTGAAAGCAACTCAGAAACAACTGATAGAGTCTGAAAAGATGGCTTCACTGGCAGGAATGGTTGCCGGTGTGGCTCACGAGATCAATACCCCCGTCGGCACCAGTATAACGGCAGCCTCCCATCTCAAAGACCGAGTGGTGAAGATTCGGCAGCACTTCGTGCGGGATGAGATGACACGTACCGATTTGGATGGTTTCTTCAACAGTTCGGAGAAGGCCTGTGATATTCTGCTGTCAAATCTGCAAAGATCCGGTGATCTGGTAAAGAGCTTCAAACAGGTGGCGGTCGATCAAAGCAGTTTGAAGCGTCGGCTCTTCGATATGTGTGATTACCTTCAGGAAATCAAACAGAGTCTGCAACCCAGACTCAAGTACAGACGACATCAGCTGGAGGTCGAATGTGAGTCGCCAATTGAGCTCAATACCTGTCCCGGCGTGTTGTCCCAGGTCATCACAAATCTGGTTTTGAATTCCATGATCCATGGGTTTGGAGATGATCCGGATCAATCGGGAATGATGTGTATTGAGGTAACATCTGTCGGCGATTCCTATGTAAGGCTTGTCTACACGGACGATGGTGTCGGGATCCCTGAACACCATATCGATAAGATATTCGAGCCATTTTATACCACCAACAGGGAAGCCGGTGGCTCGGGCCTGGGTTTGCATTTGGTGTATAATTCAGTAGCGACTTATTTGGGTGGCACAATACAGGTTGAATCCAATCCTCATGCCGGGGTACGGTTCACAATCGAGTTTCCCAGAGTTTTCAGTCACCATGAGGACAAGGATGATCAATAAGTCTCAAGATATTCTCTACGCTCAGGAGCGTGATGATTCAAAACCGCCCAATTCAGCCTGGCGGATTCTCATCGTAGACGATGAACCTGATGTGCATGCGGTAACCGAGCTGGCTCTGGAGGATCTGCTGTTTGCCGGTCAGGGTGTCGAGTTTGGACATGCCTATTCAGCACGTGAGGCGAGGGACTATCTGCAGCAATTTCCGGATACGGCGTTGATCCTGCTCGATGTGGTTATGGAGAGTGACCAGGCCGGGTTGGAACTGGTCGATGTCATACGAAATGAACTCCACAATGAATTGGTGAGAATCATCCTGCGTACCGGGCAACCTGGCCAAGCCCCGGAACGAGAGGTGATTCTTCGCTACGACATCAATGACTATCGGGAGAAGACGGATCTTACTTCACTGAAGCTCTTCTCATCGGTTGTAGCGGCTCTGCGTAACTATCGTGATCTGATGGTGATCGAGAAGAATAAAGTTGGCCTGGAGAAGATCATACGCTCTTCAGGTTCGTTATATAATATCGACTCACTTGAGACCTTCATAAGCGGTGTTCTTACACAGTTGGAAGCACTGTTGAACTTGGGTGGGCACACTTTTTACAGCCATGCTTTCGGGGTTTTGAAAGATGACTGTGACACAAGCATTGAGCAGCAACGCATCATTGCCGGTACGGGCAATTACGCTTCAGCCACCAATCAGAGTCTCATCGACGTTGTTGATGATCAGGTTATGGAGCGGATCAAAAAGGCGCTGTCCGATAGTGGCAGTTGCTTCTATTCGGATGCCTGCCTGATTGAATTGAGTAGTGCCGAAGGGCGTGACGGGCTGCTCTATATCGAAGGCAAACTGCCACAGCTCGATGATGTCGATCACAACCTGGTTGAGATGTTCATCAGTAATGCAGCAATCGCACTGGGTAACCTGTTTTTAACTCAGGAAATTGAGCTGACTCAAAAGGAAGTGCTTTACACATTGGGTGAGTTCGCGGAATGCCGCTCTCAGGAGGTCAGCCGACATGTAGCGAGAGTGAGTAAACTGACTGGCCTGATCGGACAAAAGCTCGGTTTTGAGAGTGACGACTGCGAACTGCTGCAACTTGCTGCTGCGATGCATGATATCGGAAAAATTGCCATCCCCTCTGAATTGATTGAAAAGCCCGGCCCGCTCTCCGATGAAGAGTGGCAAGTCATGCATGATCATTGTCGCTATGGACACTCGTTGCTCAGCAGAGCAAAGCGCCCGCTACTCAAGCTGGCAGCGATCATTGCGCATCAGCACCATGAACGCTGGGATGGTACAGGTTATCCTCAAGGCTTGAAGGGTGATGAGATCCATCTGTATGGTCGTATTGTCGCCATTGCCGATGTGTTTGATGCGCTGGGTAATGCCCGTGTCTACAAAGAGGCCTGGTCACTGGAGCGGATCGTTGACTATTTCGAACAGCAGCGCGGTCGGCAGTTCGATCCTCAGTTAACCGATCTGCTACTGGATAATATCGAAGAGTTTGCAGCTCTCAGGGAGACCTATAGCGATGAGCGTTACCAGCGGCCTCAACTGGCGGATGGTGGCAATGGCCCTGGTCTCGATCCATAGAGATTACTATTGCCAGTGATATCAGGCTCAACTCTATCGGTATACTCAGCGGATGAATCGTGCGTGATTCATTGAGGGTGTTGCATGATCTCTATCCAGTCAATGACCAGGTTGTTACACCAACTTTCTGTTTTATTATAAAACCGCTGGATAAGTCGGTAGTCGCTCGCTATTGTCCACGAGTCGTATGCTCCCTGTTTCGCTCTCCAGGGCGAGTCATTTCTGCTTTTCCGCCAAACGTTGTTGTCAGAAATAAAAAGAACCTTACCTGACACCAGCAAATAGTAATTGATCCTGAATGCTGCCTGCTTAAGGAGTGTTTGGTGGGGCCATGCCCCACCAATATCCTTAGATAGAACCAGCGCAATGCTCTATGGACTGGAGCCCTTTCTGACTGGTGACAAGAACGAGAAACACCATCGTACCTGTCCAAGATAAGTACCCACAACAATCTATTGAGGAGACTAGCGGGCATTCGCCGGGATGACCATCTTAAATACCTTCAACACGGCGTCCTGAAACGCCGGATAATTAAGACTACAAGCTCAATTTGTCTGCTTCGAAATCCAGGGTAGCAAACAGATCATCCAGCGTCTCCTCACGTCGTATCAGCTCAACAGTGCCATCTTCGCGCAGCAGTAACTCTTTCGGTCTGACCTTTCCGTTGTAGTTGAAACCCATCGCCTGTCCATGCGCGCCGGTATCGTGAATGCAGATGATGTCACCATCCTCTATCTTTGGCAGAGGGCGCTGGATTGCGAACTTGTCGTTGTTCTCGCACAGCGAACCAACCACGTCCACGACCTCATCCTCACCATCCTTGTTGAGTACCGAGACATGATGGTAGGCGCCATACATGCCGGGACGCATCAGTGCCGACATGCAGGAATCGACACCGACATAAGTTCTGTAGATCTCCTTGCGGTTAATCGCCGTGGTTACCAGTACCCCATGAGGACCGGTAATGTAACGACCGCTTTCCAGATAGAGCTTGGGGGTATAGCCATGGCTGTTTTCAAAGACCTTGAACAGCTCTGAAATCTCTTTGCCCATGCTGACGATATCCAGCGGCTTCTCTTCTGGCCGGTAGGGTATGCCCAGACCACCGCCGATATTGATGAAATCGAACTTGATATCGAGTTCATTGGAAATCCAGTCGATCCGGTCGAGAAGCATGCGCGCAGTTTCTACCATATAGGCGTGATTCAACTCATTCGAGGCCAGCATGGTGTGCAAGCCGAATCGTTTCACACCCAGTGATTTTGCCTTGCGATAGGCATCGATCAACTGATCATGTGAAACACCGTATTTGGCCTCCAGCGGATTGCCAATGATGCTGTTACCGGTTCTGCGCTCACCAGGGTTGTAGCGAAAACAGATCAGCTCAGGAACCTCGGGCACTTTGTCGAGCAGGGAGATGTCATCAAGGTTGAGGATACAACCGCCATCCGTCTCGGCGACATTGAATTCACTGCCACTGGTGTTGTTGGAGGTGAACATGATCTCTTCACCACTGGCACCGATCTGTCGACTCATGACCAGTTCAGCAATGGAACTGCAATCGAAGCCAAAGCCGATATCCTGCATGAGTTTCAGGATGGTTGGATTCGGCAGAGCTTTTACTGCGAAGTATTCACGAAAGAAATCTACGCCACTGAATGCCTTGATCAACTGTTGTCCGGTTTCACGGATCCCTTTTTCATCATACAGATGAAACGGGGTGCCGTAGTGTTCGACAATTTTTTCAAGGTTCTGAGCAAGACGTTCAGAATAATCTTTTGATACTGGCACTTGTGTACCTCTTAATACTTCGTAGAGCTGATATTCAATGGGCTGGCCACAGATGGCGGTGAGTTGTCCGCCATCTTGGCCAGTCCGGACTCAAAATCAAAGTGACGCTTTGACCCTCTGCATGGCCTGCTGCACGTTTTCAAAGCTGTTGAAGGCACTGATTCTGATATACCCTTCACCGCATTTTCCGAAACCGGCGCCAGGCGTGCATACCACACCGGCATTATTCAGCAGGGTGTCAAAGAAGTCCCAGGAATCCCCTTTGGCGTCAATCCAAATGTAAGGGGAGTTTTCACCACCGATGCAATCATAACCGAGGCTCTCCATCTGCTCACGAATATACTTGGCGTTCTTCATGTAGTAGGCGACCAGTTCGGCGACCTGTGCCTGTCCTTCCTCTGTATAGACCGCGGCAGCGGCTTTTTGTACCGGGTAGGAAACACTGTTGAATTTGGTGGTATGTCGGCGATTCCACAGCTCATGGATGGAGACAGGCTCACCGGCTGCGGTGTAAGCCATGCAATCCTTGGGCACTACCGTGTAGGCGCAACGGGTACCGGTGAAACCGGCATTCTTTGAAAAACTGCGGAACTCGACGGCAACTTCCCGTGCACCCTCGATTTCGAAGATGGAGCGGGGCAGATCCGGATCCTGTACAAAGGCTTCATAGGCCGCATCGAAGAGAATCAGTGCCTTGTTCTGTTTCGCATAGTCCACCCACTGCTTGAGCTGCGCTTTGGTCGCGGTTGCTCCGGTGGGGTTGTTGGGAAAGCAGAGGTAGATCAGATCCACCGCTTCAGACGGTAGCTCAGGGATGAATCCGTTTTCTTTGGTGCCATCCAGATAGGTCAGACCGGTGTAACGACCGTTTTCAGCCTCACCAGTACGACCGGCCATGACATTGGTATCCACATAGACCGGGTAGACCGGATCGGGAATGGCAACCCTCACATCATCGGCAAAGATCTCCTGGAAATTGCCCGAATCACACTTTGCCCCGTCGCTGACAAAGACTTCGTCGGTTGCGATGTTGCAGCCGCGGCTCTGATAATCGCCTTCCGCAATCGCTTTTCGCAGGAAATCGTAACCCTGCTCAGGACCATAACCGTGAAAGGTGGCGTCAGCAGCCATTTCGTCAACAGCAGCATGAAAAGCCTTAACACAAGCTTCCGGCAGTGCGCGGGTTACGTCACCTATGCCCAAACGGATGATATCTTTGTCCGGGTTAGCCTCCTGAAAGGATGAGACCCGTTTTGCGATGTCTGAGAACAGGTAGGAAGCCTGGAGTTTCTTATAGTTCTCATTAATTTTGATCA
>JAHRHW010000520.1 GCA_019100305.1 Candidatus Thiodiazotropha taylori
CCACACCCAGGTCGAGCTCTCCGCTGCGGATCATCTCCTGCAGACGTCGGGTGCCTGTGTCCCCAAAGAGCACCCTTTCGCCAACAAAACCTCGATCAGCATGGATGAGTTTTTCAGTCAGGAGCTGGTGGTCTTCAAGGCGGGCTATTTTCTAAGGGAATTCATCGATGGTTTCAGCCAGCAGCGGGGCGAGGCGCCAACCATTGCCTTCGAGACCAATCTGATCCCCCTGACTAAAGCGATCGTCCGCCAGGGGTTCGGTATCACAACCTTTCTGCGTATGGTTGTCGAACAGGATGCACAACAGGATCTGGTAGCGGTGCCATTTTCAGACCCTGTTCACCTGGAGCTCTCCCTCGCCTGGAAAAAGGATGGATACCTCTCCCGCGCCGATCGGGCGTTCGTCGACTACATACTGGAGCATGTCAGCCGCGAATGAGTTGTGGATTATGAAAACGGGTCGCTGAGTTATTTAAAGAAAATTAAGTCCGCAAATGAACGCTAATAAACGCGAATGGATTTATGCCTGATTAAGGGCTTGCCAGTTGTTTCTCAGGTGAGCCCTACTCACAGACTATTACAAAATTTGCGAATCCGATTTGCGTTTATTAGCGTTCATTTGCGGACTAAAAAAAATCCCATTCCACCAAAACAAGCCTAAGCCAATGACCAACGTTGCAGAATTTTGTAGCGGCTCTGGTTCGGCTGAGGATTGTTCGATGATGCCAGCACGAACTCTTTGACCGGCCATTGAATCGGTTGTGTCAACTGCCAGGGGGAGATACGCTGGGCCTTGCGGAAGAGCGTGACATGGGGTTTGTAAGTCCGTTGTTCCGGTTCGAAACCGCACGCCGTGAGCCGTTGTTTCAAGCCGTCAACCAGTTGGATCAGCGGCGCGGGAGTCGATTGAGGTGCAATCCAGACAATCTTCGGCCTGGGCCAATAGCCTGTGTGGTCGAGGCTCAGTTCGAACCTCTGGCCTGAGAGTGACTCGGCCGCCTGCTCGATGCAGGCAGATTTCCGTCCCCGGAGCTGCCCGAGAAAGACCAGTGTCATGTGCAGATCATCCGGGTGGTGTCGGCGTCCTTGCAGCTGAGGCGCTGTGGAGAGCTGTTGCAGCAGAGCTTCTCTCACCTCCGTCTCTGGCCAGAGAGCGAAAAACAGGCGCTGGTCAGACATTTTCAATCAACCCGATCACATGGCGCAGGGCGTGCTCCACGGTTTGCAGCCTGACCTGATCCCGATCCCCGGCAAAGCAGCACTGTTCCAGAAGAGGATCCCGGTTGGCCATCTGCCAACTGAAACAGACCGTGCCGACCGGTTTCTCCTGACTGCCTCCCCCGGGACCTGCAATGCCACTCACCGCCAAAGCCAGATCCGCGCCACTCTGCTGTAGTGCACCCCGGGTCATCTCTCCCACTGTCTGCAGACTGACCGCCCCGAACTGCGCCAGAGTCTCAGCGCTGACCCCCAACATGGACTGCTTGGCCTGATTGCTGTAACTGACATAACCCCGATCGAACCAGTCACTGCTACCGGGCAGATCGGTTAAAACCTTGGCTACCCAGCCACCGGTGCATGACTCGGCAACCACCAAGCGCTCACCCCGGGCGAGCAACAACTCTGCCAGCTGTTGACACAAAGACTGAATCTGTTCTGTTGAATCGATCATGACCCTCACATCGGAGCTTTAATTGAATCGTGGAGCCGCAAACGAACGCCAATCACTGCTAAAAATCGCAAATACAATGACAATTCACTGTCCTTTATAAAACCACATTTGTGATACCAATAAAAAAAACAGCGCACCGATCCCGTTAACTCTCGATTACCCCATAGGTAAGCATGAAAGCCCCTCTCCTTTTATGGGAGTGGGCGTGCTGATGGACATTCCCCCTCTCCCCCGACCCCTCTCCCACAAGGGAAGAGAGGAGCTACTCTCTCATTCTAAGTCATATGCTGATGTTTATGGATTGACATATCGGGACTTGAATATCTATTTAGCGAGGGTTGGCAGTGATTGGTGTCCATTCGCGGCCAAAGACCCAGGCTTAAC
>JAHRHW010000080.1 GCA_019100305.1 Candidatus Thiodiazotropha taylori
AATCGATGTGGACAACTTCGATGAGCGGCTCAAAGCCATGAAACCCCGTACTGCATTCAGGGTGCCTAACACCCTCACCGGTGAGGGCAACATCAGCGTCGATATCACCTTCGAAAGTATGGATGACTTTTCGCCCGCTGCAGTCGCCAAAAAGGTTGGTGCACTACGCCAACTGCTGGATGCGCGTACCCAACTGGCCAACCTGTTGACCTATATGGATGGTAAGGCCGGTGCGGAAGAACTGATTACCAAGGCCTTGAACGATCCAACCCTGCTTCAGTCCCTGGCATCTTCCCCCAACGCAGACGATGCATCATCTGAAGATTCAAGCGGCGAGGAGTAAAACATGGCTGAAACAGATACCCAACAAACAGCGGGCGAAGCGGCAGAAAGTGTCGCACCGGATGAGTTTTCAGCACTCTTGCAACAGGAGTTCAAACCGAAGACCGAACGTACCAAGGAAGCGGTCACCAGTGCAGTGCAAACTCTTGCTGAGCAGGTCCTGAAAGAGTCCGGTACCATCTCGGATGATGCGGTCGAGACGATTGAGGGAATCATCGCTGAAATCGATAAAAAGCTCACCGAACAGGTCAACCTGATTCTCCATCATGAGGATTTTCAGCAACTCGAAGGCAGTTGGCGCGGTCTGCACCATCTGGTCAACAATACCGAGACCGATGAGATGCTGAAGATCAGGGTCATGAACATCTCGAAGAAAGAGCTGGGCAAGAACCTGAAAAAATTCAAAGGTACTGCCTGGGATCAAAGCCCGATTTTCAAAAAGGTCTATGAAGAAGAGTATGGCCAGTTTGGTGGTGAACCTTACGGTTGCCTGGTAGGAGACTACCATTTCGACCACTCGCCACCGGATGTGGAACTGCTCAATGGTATGGCACAGATTGCCGCATCTGCCCATGCGCCGTTTATTGCTGGCGCAGCACCCACGGTAATGCAGATGGATTCCTGGCAGGAACTGTCAAACCCAAGAGATCTGACGAAAATATTTCAGACACCGGAGTTCGCATCCTGGCGTTCTCTCAGAGAGTCCGACGACTCCCGTTACATCGGTCTGGCGATGCCGAGATTCCTCTCTCGCCTCCCCTATGGGGCCAAGACCGACCCTGTGGAAGAGTTCGACTTCGAAGAGGACACGGAAGGTGCGGATCACAACAAGTACACTTGGTCCAACTCAGCTTATGCGATGGCCGTCAATATCAACCGGGCCTTTAAGCTGTATGGTTGGACAACAAGAATCCGCGGTGTGGAGTCAGGCGGTGCCGTCGAAGGATTGCCGACTCACACTTTCCCCACCGATGACGGTGGTGTGGATATGAAATGTCCCACAGAGATCGCCATTTCCGATCGACGTGAGGCCGAATTGGCAAAAAATGGCTTCATGCCGTTGTTGCACCGTAAGAATTCCGACTTTGCCGCCTTTATCGGCGCGCAATCACTACAAAAACCATCGGAATATGACGATCCTGACGCAACAGCCAATGCGAATTTAGCTGCCCGATTGCCCTATCTGTTCGCCAGTTGCCGCTTCGCACACTACTTGAAATGTATTGTGCGTGACAAGATAGGCTCATTCAAAGAGCGTGATGACATGGAAAAATGGCTAAACAAATGGATTATGAACTATGTCGAACCAAACCCGGCGACAGCTTCAGAAGAAGACAAAGCACGTAAACCGCTGGCCGCGGCTGAAGTGGTTGTCGCTGAAGTTGAGGGGAATCCAGGATACTACACATCAAAGTTTTTCCTGCGGCCCCACTATCAATTGGAAGGTTTGACAGTCTCGTTACGTCTGGTCTCTAAGCTGCCATCCGAAAAAACAGCTTAGGTCCAAAAATCTCACTTATTGGAGGAATAAATCATGGCAGTTGATATGTTTATGAAGATTGATGGCATCGATGGCGAAAGCACCGATGACAAACACAAAGGCTGGATTGAACTGGTAAGTATCAATCACGGTGTATCACAACCGACATCCGGTGCCAGCGGCACGGGTGGTCGTACCGGTGGCCGAGCCGATTTCGAACCCTTTACCGCAATGAAAGAGATCGATAAAGGCACACCGGATCTAAACATAAAGTGTGCCAAGGGTGAGCACATTCCGAAGATTGAAGTCCATCTTTGCGAAGCCGCCGGTGACAAGCACATTTTCATGAAATACACCATGGAAAACATCATCGTTCAGGCGGTCATGCCCAGCTGCAGTAAAGGTGACATCAAACCTATAGAAACCGTAAGCTTCGCCTATGGCAAAATCAAATGGGAGTACACCGAACTGGGTCAAGACGGTAAACCAGGTGGTTCAACGGACAGAACCTGGAACTTGGAAACCAACAAGCAGGATTAATTCTTGCGCAAGACAATGCTTCAACACACCCATCTCTCATGCACAATGAGAGATGGGTTTTGAATGCAGAATCTCTGAATTTAATCGGTATTTGCGCTGGAAATATGGTATTTGTAGCGCAGGTCCAGATCAGATACTGGAGATATCCAATTTCAGTAAAATCGAACTGATCCGCTCTATATAGATCTGCAGGCAGCAGTAGTTTTTTAAGAAGATTGTAGATCGCCTCAAAACACAGAGAAGACAAAAACACCATGACGGGCGCACAAGAACTATTACAACAAGGTCAATTAGACCAGGCTTTGGAAACACTACAGCAGTCGATACGCAACGCACCTTCCGATACCAAGCTGCGAGTCTTCCTGTTTCAGTTACTCTGTGTGATGGGTGCCTGGGAACGAGCACTCAGTCAGCTTCAGGTTGCCGGTGACATGGACTCGCTCAATCTGCCCATGGCACAGACCTATCGTGAAGCAATCCGCTGTGAGCGATTCCGACAGGAAGTCTTCAGTGGAGATAAAACGCCACTGATTTTCGGCGATCCCCCGGAATGGACGGCGTTTCTCGTAGAAGCCCTGAAGCATACCGGTAAAGGGGAGTACAGCCAGGCTGAAAGCCTGCGCAATCAGGCATTTGAATTGGCGCCCACCACGCCCGGCACAATCGACGGGCAGGCATTTGAGTGGATTGCCGATGCGGACTCACGCCTCGGCCCGATGATCGAAGCCATCGTCAACGGTCGCTACTACTGGATCCCCATGCAGCGCCTGAAAAAAGTCACCATGGAGGCGCCAGAGGATCTGCGTGACATGGTCTGGACACCAGCCCAATTGACCTTTGAAAATGAAGGTGAAAGCGTGGCGCTGATACCAAGCCGTTATCCAGGTACCGAGAGCGCCTCGGAACCGGCACTTAAGCTTTCACATAAAACAGAGTGGCAGACACCGGCTGAAGGTGTCTACCTTGGACTTGGCCAACGGATGCTGGCCACCGACCAGGATGATTACCCCTTGCTCAATGTCAGGGAGATAGAATTCCAATCCGTAACGGACAGCGAAACTGAATGAGTCAATGAGGCGGAGATACCACTCAGTTGAAGGCCAGTAACCAACAACAACTGCAACCATCCCTGCTTGACCGGTTAATCGATGATGAACCCGGCAAGACCAAAGAGTCCCAGGATAAGCGGGTCATCTCCATGCGCCGTCTGCGTCAATCCGTACTACGCGACCTGGCCTGGCTGATGAATACCACCAATCTGGAAACCACTGAGGATTTGGAGGCTTACCCGGAAGTCAGCCACTCGGTCCTCAACTATGGCTTGGCAGAGCTATCCGGTCATCTGGTTTCCGGCCTGGATTTGACCCGACTGGAGAGAATGGTGCGTCAGGCCGTTCAGGATTTCGAGCCACGCATTCTGCCTAATTCAGTCAAAGTACGTTCGGTCCGGGATGCCAGTAAGGAGAGCCATAATCAATTGATGTTTGAGATTGAGGGACAACTCTGGGCGGTACCCACTCCGACGCACTTGTTGATTAAAACCCAGATAGACCTCGAAGAGGGTGGCGTTACCCTTGCTGACGCCTTTAGTACGGGCATGGAGTAATTTGATGGATCCCCGCCTGCTCAAATACTATAACCAGGAGTTGCAATTCATGCGTGAGATGGGCGCAGAGTTCGCCCATGCCTATCCGAAAATCGCCAGTCGTCTCTCGCTTGATGAATTTGAGTGTGCCGATCCCTATGTAGAGCGTCTGCTGGAAGGTTTCAGTTTTCTCACCGCAAGGATACAGCTGAAACTCGATGAAGAATTTCCCCGTTTCACCCAACACCTGATGGAGCGGGTTTTCCCCCACTATCTCTGCCCCACGCCATCGATGATGGTGGTGCAGTTTCAAGTCGACATGCTGGAACCCTCACTCACCGAGGGCTTTCTGCTACCCAGACACTCCACCATGCGCAGCCGGGTAGGCAAAGGCAGCCACACCGCCTGTATCTATCGTACAGCTCAGGACGTTACCCTTTGGCCGATCGAAATCCAGAGCGTCGACTATCTGCCAACACCGGCAGCCATAGCCTTGGCCGGTATCGGCAAACAGAACGGTGCCAGAGCGGCTATCCGTATCAGACTCAAGACCGCCGGTGATATCCCCTTCAATCATCTTACTCTTGACAAGCTACCAATCTTTTTTACTGGTGGTGACAGTGGCATGCGTGCGTTTGAAGCTGTTGCCGGCCATACCATGAAGATCGTCGGGCGGGCTGTTGATTCGGATGAATACAAAACCACCACTTCATCACCAGTCCGAATCATGGGCTTTGAGGAGCATGAGTCACTGCTGCCCCATAGCCTGCGTTCTTTTCAGGGTTACCGATTTTTGTCTGAGTACTTCACCCTGCCGGAACGTTTCATGTTCGTGGAACTGAATGACTTACAGTCTGTGATCAAGGGGTGTGAGCAACAGCAACTCGAGCTATTACTGCTGTTGGACGAAAGTGATCCTGAGTTGGAGAGCGGTATCAGTGACGCCAACTTTCTACTCAACTGTACACCGGCCATCAATCTGTTTCCCAAACGGGCGGACCGAATACACCTTAGCGACAAAGCGGCTGAGTACCACATCCTGCCCGATCGCACACGCCCGATGGACTATGAGGTCTATGAGATAGACAACGTGGTCGGTTTTGGCACCAATACAGAACAACGCCAGACCTTTCAGGCCTTCTACGCCAGTAATGATTTCATCGCATCGGATCAACCCCGCGCCTACTACACCAACCGGCGGGAACCCCGCTTGTTCTCATCCAAACAGCAACGCGAAGGGGCTCGGTCCGGTTATATCGGCAGCGAAATCTATATCGCAATCGTCGATGCGGATGAAGCGCCTTTTAACACAGATCTCAGACAGCTTGCAGTAAGCACGCTGTGCACAAATCGGGATCTGACAATGCATATCCCGTTGGGCCAGAGCGGCTCCCCATTCACCCTGGAGAGCAGTACGCCGGTCAATCACATTCGCTGCATCGGATCACCGACCAGACCAAAACCGACCACACCGCCGGGATCAATCAGCTGGCGCCTGATCAACCACCTTTCACTCAACTATCTCTCCCTGGCCAGTGAGGACCGGGAGCAGAGTACAGCGGCACTGAAAGATTTTCTGCAGCTCTATGCAGACACCAATGACCCTTCGATGCGCAAGCTGATCGAAGGCGTGATTTCCATCGACTCAAAACCGGTCAACCGACGCCTGCCGAGCCCTGGCCCAATCGCCTTCGGCCACGGCCTTGAGATCACCCTGACGCTTGATGATCTGGCATTCGAGGGGAGTGGCGCCTTTCTGTTCGGCGCTGTGATGGAGCAGTTTTTTCGAAAATACACCGCAATCAATTCATTTACCGAAACCGTAGTCGTCACACAACAGAGGGGAGAGATCAAACGATGGCCAGTAAGGCTGGGTCTGAGAAAAACCCTTTGAGTCTGTTTGACAGACTGCAACAGGCGCCCTATCGCTTCGATTTCTATCAAGCCATGCGACGCCTGGAGTGTGCCTATCCGGATGAGCCCCGATTGGCGCAGTCCAGACATGCCAAACGGGACAAAATCCGCTTGGGTCAGGACCCAACCATGGCCTTTCAACCTTCTACCCTGAACTCATTTCGACAGGGCAAAGGGAGTCTGCCACCCCGCCTGGGGGTCTATTTTTTCGGTCTGTTCGGCCCCAATGGTCCACTGCCTCTGCATTTGACCGAATTTGTCCACGACCGTCTGCACAACCAACATGATCCGACCCAGGTCGCCTTTCTCGATCATTTTCATCACCGCCTGCTCACGCTTTTCTATCGAGTCTGGGCAGACTGTCAACCCACGGTCAGTTTTGATCGGCCTGAGAATGACCGGTTCGGCGACTATCTGGGATCGATGATCGGTATCGGCTCAGCCCATCTCAGAGAGCGGGATGAGATGCCGGATCTTGCCAAGCTCCACTATGCCGGTCGCTTTGCCAGCCATCCGCGTAATGCGGAGGGCCTGGAGGCGGTATTACAGGATTTTTTCCAGCTCCCGGTACGCATCGATGAGTTCATCGGTGCCTGGATCGACCTGCCTGAAAACAGCCGCTGTCGATTGGGTGAATCCCTGGAGATCAGTATGCTTGGAACGAATATCATCCTGGGTGAGCGGGTCTGGCAGGCACAGCAGAAATTCCGCATCGTACTGGGTGCCTTGAGCTTCAAGGATTACCAGCGCATGTTACCCGGCGGCAAAAGCCTTAAGCGGCTGATCTCCGTAGTAAAAAACTATATCGGTGATGAACAGGATTGGGAGCTGAACCTGATTCTTGAACAGCCAGAGGTACCACAACTCTGTCTCAATGGCGAAAGTCGTCTCGGCTGGACCAGCTGGCTAGCACAACAACCACTGGGGCGGGATGGTGATGACCTGTTCCTGCAACCCCTTGAACTTAGAGGTCTTCACTCATGAGCGAAATCAATCGTGCCGCCCTGTTCGGCAAACTGAACAGTCTGGGCTACAAGGCCATCGAAAGTGCAACCGTATTCTGCAAGATGCGCGGTAACCCCTATGTGGAGTTGGTTCACTGGATCCACCAGATTCTGCAACTGCAGGATTCCGATCTGCACCGCATCATCAAGCAGTTCAACCTGGAGCCCTCCCATCTGGCGAAAGACATTACCGAAACCCTGGACACCTTGCCCAGGGGATCCACCTCGATCTCCGATCTCTCCTCTCATGTGGAAGAGGCTACGGAAAGGGGTTGGGTCTACGGCACCTTGATGTTCGGAGACTCTCAGGTTCGAACCGGTTACCTGATGATCGGTATTCTGAAGACCAACAGCCTGCACAATGCACTGTTGCGGATCTCTGATCAGTTCAAAAAGCTGAATATCGAAACCCTTACCGACCGTTTCAATGAAGTGGTCGAGGGATCACCCGAAGAGGCGATGCGCTCCAACGACGGTTTTCAGGTCGGCGGCGGTGCTGCGCCTGGTGAGGCCAGTGATGCCATGGCGCCAGCTCAGATGGGCAAGCAACAGGCACTGCAGCAGTTCTCAGTGGATCTCACCGAACGGGCCAGAAATGGTGAGATCGATCCGATTGTGGGCCGGGATGATGAGATACGTCAGATCGTCGATATCCTGATGCGCCGACGGCAGAACAATCCGATACTGACCGGTGAGGCCGGTGTGGGTAAGACTGCGGTAGTCGAGGGCTTCGCGCTGCAAATCGCCAGCGGTGATGTCCCTCCTCCGCTGAAAGAGGTCAGCCTGCGAGTGCTGGATGTGGGGCTATTGCAGGCGGGCGCCAGCATGAAAGGTGAGTTTGAGAACCGCCTGAAACAGGTGATCGAAGAGGTGCAATCCTCGGAAAAGCCGATCATTCTGTTTATCGATGAGGCCCACACATTGATTGGCGCCGGTGGCAGTGCCGGTACCGGTGATGCGGCCAATCTGTTAAAACCTGCTCTGGCCCGAGGCACCTTGAGAACAGTCGCTGCAACCACTTGGGCTGAATACAAAAAATATATCGAGAAGGATCCCGCCCTGACCCGCCGGTTTCAGGTGGTGCAGGTTGATGAACCGGATGAGGATCGGGCGATCCGTATGATGCGCGGCATGGCGTCAACGCTGGAAGATCACCACCAGGTACAGATACTCGATGAAGCGCTGGATGCTTCGGTACGACTCTCTCACCGCTATATACCCGCCCGCCAACTGCCGGACAAATCGGTCAGTCTACTCGATACCACCTGCGCCCGAGTGGCCATCAGTCAGGCCGCGGTTCCAGCCGAGGTGGATGACAGCCGCCGACGTATCGAGGCGCTGGAGACCGAATTGCAAATTCTCGGCCGGGAAAAAGCCATTGGACTCGACACCGAAGAGCGTGAACAGGAGACTCAGGAGAAACTCGACCAGGAGCGACAACGTCTCGAACAGTTGACCGCCCGCTGGGAGGAAGAGAAAGGACTGGTTGAAGAGTTGCTCAACGTACAGCGGCAACTCAAAGGGGAACCGGTTGAGGGTGATCAAACGGCTGACAACGCCGAAGAGCAAGCCGCTCCATCCGAACCGTCAGCCGAGGAACCGGAGGCACCTGCAGCCAGCAAGGAAGAGTTACTGGAGCGCCTTAACGAGGTAAAGAACAAACTCAATGAGTTGCAGGGTGAAACTCCATTGATTCTACCCAGTGTGGATGCCCAGGCAGTTGCCTCTGTGGTAGGTGACTGGACCGGAATTCCGGTAGGAAGAATGGTGAAGAACGAGATCGAAACCATCCTCAACCTCAGTGACACTCTGGCGAAACGAGTAATCGGACAGGATCATGCGCTGGAGATGATCTCACGCCGGGTGCAGACCTCCAGAGCCAACCTGGACAATCCGAATAAACCGATCGGCGTCTTCATGCTGTGCGGCCCCTCCGGTGTGGGTAAGACGGAGACCGGCCTGACCCTGGCAGAATCCCTCTACGGCGGCGAGCAAAATGTCATCACCATCAACATGAGTGAGTTCCAGGAAGCCCATACCGTCTCAACCCTGAAAGGCGCCCCCCCCGGCTATGTGGGTTACGGCGAGGGCGGCATTCTCACCGAGGCGGTCAGGCGCAAACCCTACAGTGTGGTGCTTTTGGATGAGGTGGAGAAGGCCCACCCGGATGTGCACGAAATCTTCTTCCAGGTATTCGACAAAGGCTGGATGGAAGATGGTGAGGGTCGGCATATCGACTTCAAAAACACTTTGATTCTGCTGACCTCCAACACCGGCACAGAGATGATCGACAATCTGTGTAAGGATCCGGAGCTGATGCCTGAGCCGGGTGCCATCGCCACCGCTTTGCGGGATCCTCTGCAGAAGGTCTTCCCGGCCGCACTGCTGGGACGCCTGGTGGTCATCCCCTACTACCCATTAAGCGATGAAGTACTGGCCAAAGTAGTCCGCCTGCAACTGGGCAGAATCGAATCCCGGATCCTTGAAAACCACGCTATTCCGCTGCAGGTCGATGATGATGTGATCAGTTTGATCATCAGCCGTTGCACTGAAGTGGAGAGTGGCGCAAGAATGGTGGATGCCATTCTCACCAACACGATGCTACCGGAAATCAGCCGACATATTCTGATTGAAAAGATGGAGGGCCGATCAATTGGCAATATCCGCATTGGTGTGGAGAATGATGAATTCAGCTATAACTTTTCCTAGGGCCAATAAACAGTAGATAGAAGCAGCGAAATCGATGTACTCTGACAGCAACAGTGCAACCATCACCTTGACGGTAAGCCTCAAAGCGGGTTCTGCGCCGGCGCAACCCATGTCGGCCACCTTTGACCAACAGGGTGGTTCGATCGGGCGCCGAGATGAGAACGATTGGGTGCTGCCCGATCCTGAGCGTTTTATCTCCGGGCGTCATGCACTGATCTTTTACAGTGAAAATGCCTTTCACCTTTCGGATACCAGTTCCAACGGGGTTTTCATCAATCGCTCCGCCACTGCTCTGGGTAAGGACAATGTCATCAAACTGGAGGATGGCGACACCATTGGGATTGGTGACTATGAGATCAGCGTATCCCTACCCAAAGCCGAGACCTTGGCAGCGGAAGATTTCGATAATCTGGATGATCCCTTTGCACAGATGTCAGAGCAACTGGCCGGTGAGCCAGAAAGTGTGGAATCACCGCCAATTAATGCACCTGCAGATCTGGACCAGCCAGCCGAGGAACCAGTCTATAGCCTGGATGAACCGGATCCTTCCGAGTTGGTGGTCGGGCAGTCAAGCGATGAGGTATCCCCTGCTCCGCTATCACAATCGGATCATACTTCTGATCTGAATGCCTATTTCAACCAACCGACACCGATCCCGGAAGATTGGGATCTGGATGAATCAGCGTCTGGTGCCATACCGGCAGATGAGCCAATACCCTCACCCGAGATCCTGCCACCACTGGACGATCAACCCGTATCCCAGGCCCCGTTTCCCGATTCCCAACCCGTTGTCAAAGAGGAATCGACAGCTCCGGCGCTTTCCCAGGAATCGATACCGCGCCCGGGCCTGAAGACAAAACAGCCGGTGCAACAGAGCAGCCCACCACAGAGTGCCCCCCAAAGCAGCCCGCCACCGGCAACTCAAACGGTAACTGCCACAGCTGGTCCAGCAAGTGATGATGCAGGTTTACGCCAGGCACTGGCGTCAGGATTGGGTGTCCCGGAGTCCTACCTGGAGGGAATTTCCCTGGCTGATCTGTTGGCTAATCTGGGCAGCGCCATGCGGGCGAATGTTGAAGGCACCATGTCGATTCTGCGCGCCAGAGCCCAGATGAAGGGTGAATTCCGTATGTCGCAAACCATGATTCAGCCGGTGGAGAATAACCCGCTCAAGTTCTCCATCAATACTGAAGATGCCTTACGGCATCTGGTCAACCCCAGCCAGAAGAGTGGCTATCTTCCACCCCTGAATGCCATTGAAGAGGCGCATGAGGATATTGAAGCCCACATGCTGGCTGTGATGGTAGGTATGCAGGCAGCTCTGCAAGTGGTGTTACAGCGCTTTAAACCGGAGATTCTGGAAAAGCGGCTTGGTCAATCCGCACTGCTGGAAAAGCTGCCTCTCTATCGTCACGCAAAAACCTGGGATCTGTTCACTGAGCTCTACAGTGAAATCGCTGTGGAGGCGGAAGATGACTTCCACCAGCTATTCGGCCGCACTTTTTCCCAGGCCTATGAAGAGCAGATCCGACGCCTGGAAGCTCTGAAACACACAGACCCCAATTTAGACAAAAGGTTTTAGGAAAGAGATGATCAAAAAACTCTTGCTTGTTATCGCACTACTGACAATTTTTGTTGTATCTGGTTGTTCCAGCGTGTCCAGTGTAAAGGCCTCTCTGAATGCCGATAAGGGCGTCAACCCGGATATCAATGGAAGACCATCACCTATCGTTGCAAGAATCTACGAATTGAAGTCGCTGAGTGTTTTCAATAATGCGGATTTCTTCAATCTGTTTGAACAGGATGTCGCTCTGTTGGGTGATGAAATGCTGATGCGCGATGAATTTCACTTTCAGCCTGGAGAGAGCAAATTGCTTGAGCGTGAATTGCAACCTGACACCAGATACCTTGGCGTTATTGGTGCCTACCGGGATATCGAAAACGCCACATGGCGCCGTACCATCGAGATCGATGTGAACGATGAAACAGCCTTTGTGATAGAGTTCGGTAAGAACGGCATCAACATCCTGAAAAACAAATAAGAGAAGCCCATGTCTTGGATGTCTAGGATCGTTTGGTCGGAGGGGATGTTCCTCAGACCTCACCACTTTCAACAGCAGGAGCGGTTTTTAGAGCACCGCATCGAAACCCGATGTGCTGATCTTACCCCCTTCAGCTGGGGCTTTACCCATTTAAAAATCGATCGCCAGGCGCTGGCGCTTGGCCGTCTGGCGATAGAATCCTGTCGCGGTGTCCTGCCGGATGGCACCACCTTCGATATCCCGGCGCACGACAATCCCCCGCCACCTCTGGAGGTCCCGGCCGAGCACAAAGGCGCGATCATCTACCTGGCACTGCCCCTCTCAAGGCCTGGCACAGCCCAGGTGAGGTTCTCTGATCAGGAAGCGGGCCTGGAGCGCTATCTGGTGGATGAGATCGACATCAAGGACGGTATTGCCGGATCTTCCAACAGTTCCACCTTGCAGGTTGCCAAACCGACCATGCGACTGCTGATCGGAGATGCCGAGTTGGAGGAGTTTGCCCACCTTGCCGTGGCCAAGATCATCGAGCGTCGATCTGACGACATGCTGGTTTTGGATGAGGATTTCATTCCTCCCTGTCTCGACTGCCAGGTGTCCCCCAGACTTGCCGGATACCTCAAGGAGATCGAAGGCCTGCTGCATCACCGAGCCGATGCAATTGCATCCAGACTGGTGGATGGCGGTAAAGGGATTGCGGAAGTGGCGGACTTTCTGATGCTGCAGGTGGTCAACCGATATGAACCGCTCTATACCCATTTTTGCAATCGGGTGCCGCTGCATCCAGTGAGCTTTTATGAAGCCGCCCTGGAGTTGGCCGGTGAATTGGCAACTTTCACCAGCAGCAACAAGCGACCACCAACCTTTCCGCTCTATCAGCATCAGTCACTGCATGAGACCTTTCTGCCGGTGATTCGGGAGCTACGGCGATCCCTAAGCATGGTGCTGGAACAGAAAGCGGTATCCATACCTCTGGAAGAGCGCAAATACGGCATCCGCGTTGCAACCGTGTCGGACCGCTCCCTGCTGAGCGATGCGGTATTCGTCCTGGCAGTCAACGCCAGCATGACGGCGGATCTGCTGCAACGACGCTTTCCCTCACAAACCAAGATTGGCCCGGTGGAAAAAATCCGCGATCTGGTCAATCTGCAACTGCCCGGTATCGGGCTGCGAATTCTCTCCGTAGCCCCACGACAAATTCCCTACAATGCGGGTTTCAGTTATTTCGAGCTGGACAAGAATAACGACTATTGGAACCTGCTTGAAACCTCAGGTGGATGTGCCATACATATAGGAGGTGAATTTCCGGGCCTCGAACTTGAACTTTGGGCGATAAAAGGTAATTGACCATGGATCACGATGACCCATTTGGCATGAAGCCCAACGAAACCGGCGATCGCACTGTCATCCGGCCAAGACCGGGTGGTAAGGGCCCTGCCACTCCCCCGCCTCAGGCTGCACCGACCAGTCAGCCGCCCCCACAGCGTCCTCTGGGCCCAACCCCGAGTCTGCCGATGCGTCATGGGGCGAATAAGCTTGAAGTTGCCGCCTCCTCGCTGTTGTCGATGATGGGCCGACTGCGTGACACCCCTTCTCACTCGGATCCGGTGTCCCTGAAAAATTCCATCATCGATAAGATCAGGGCGTTCGAAAACAGAGCCCAGGAACAGGGCGTGGAACAGGAGACCACCTTCTGGGCCCGCTATGTACTCTGTACCGTAACCGACGAGTTGGTTCTCACCACCCCATGGGGC
>JAHRHW010000521.1 GCA_019100305.1 Candidatus Thiodiazotropha taylori
AGATGACTCTGCTTGCCAGCAAGCAATCTCAACCAGGCATACTGGATGGTGTTGGTGTCCTGAAATTCATCCACCAACAGATGCTGGAACCGATTCTGATAGTGTTGCAGCAGATCCGCCCGATCCCGCATCAGCTCATGTGCGCGCAGCAGCAGTTCAGCAAAATCCACCTGGCCTCCCCGCTCGCAGGCGGCCTGATACTCACTGTAGATACGAATCATCTGTCGCTGATAGGGATCCCCCCCATCATCCAGATGCTGGGCACGCAGCCCTTCATCTTTTTTCCCGTTGATGAACCACTGCACCTGTCGCGGCGGCCAGCGCGCCTCATCCAGATCGAGGCTTTTCAGCAGACGCTTGATCAGCCGAAACTGATCATCCGAGTCGAGAATCTGGAAATTCTGCGGCAACCCGGCCTCTTTCCAATGACCGCGCAGCAGCCGATGGGCAAGACCGTGAAACGTACCGACCCACATACCACCGATGGGCTGACCGAGCAGCTCCTCGATACGGTTACGCATCTCCTTGGCCGCCTTGTTGGTAAAGGTAACCGCCATGATCGACCAGGGGGTGACCTGTTCTACACTCAGCAACCAGGCTATCCGGTGGACCAGCACCCGGGTTTTTCCACTACCTGCGCCAGCCAGCACCAACAGACTGCCGACCGGTGCGGTTACCGCATCCCGTTGTGCATCATTGAGAGGATCGAGTATGGGTGAGACATCCATCCGGGTATGATACGCACCTAAGTAGCTTATTTTCCAGTGAGGTTATAGATGCAGATATTGGCAGGCGATATCGGTGGAACCAATACCCGGCTGGCACTGTTCGACTCTACAGGCGACAAGCCTGACCAAGCGATCATCGAAGCCAGCTATCCGAGCCCGGCCCATCCGACCATCGAATCGATTCTCAAGCAGTTTCTTGATCAGCACAGGCTGAAAGAGATCGAGCGTGCCTGTTTCGGACTGGCCGGCCCGGTCATCGATCAGGTCTGCGAAACGACCAACCTGCCCTGGCTGGTCTCCGCCCAGTCGGTGAAACAACAGTTCGGCTTTGATCAGGTCTGGTTGCTGAATGATCTTGAGGCCAATGCCTGGGGCATCGATACCCTGCACGAGTCCGATATTCACAGCCTCAATGCCGGGGCCGTGAACGCCTCTGGCAACCGCTCGATCATCTCGGCCGGCACCGGCCTTGGAGAGGCTGGGCTCTATTGGGACGGCAGTCATTACAAACCCTTCCCCTCCGAAGGCGGACATGCAGATTTCAGTGCCAACTGCGCACTGGAGTACGCACTCTATGAAAGTCTTGCGCAGCAGTATGGTCATGTCAGCTGGGAGCGCCTTGTCTCAGGCCCCGGAATAGAGAGCATCTACACTTTTTTATGCCAATATCGATCGGCTACAACCCCGCAATGGCTGCAACAGCAGATCAACCAGATCGGAGTGGCGCCTGCGGTATCCCGTGCCGCCATCGACAAAACAGATCCGATCGCAGTAGAAACCATGGCGATGTTCATTGAACTCTATGGTCGTGAGGCCAGCAATCATGCATTGAAGATCATGGCCACCGGGGGAGTCTATCTGGGCGGCGGTATCGCACCGCAAATACTACCGCTACTGAAACAGGGTCGGTTCATGCAGGCTTTTCTGGCCAAAGGCCGCATGCAGCACATCGTCACGGCAATGCCGGTGAGGGTCATTCTGAATGATAAGACGGCCCTGATGGGTGCAGCCCACTTTGCAGCGTTGAAGGATTGATCAGCCCGGTATGAACCACGCACCCGGAAGGGTGCGTGGCGTAAAGGTTCAGTTAGAACCTGCTCTCTCACTCATTCAAAAGGCTTAGGTAGCGGAGTATTGTCGGTTGAAGGTGGCAGGATCGGCATCATGAAGGATGGTTGATCCCCGGTCAGAGTTTTAAGAAAGGCCACGATCTGGCCGTTCTCCGCATCAGTGAATTTGCGCCCCAGCTGCAACCTGCCCATCACATCGACGGCTTCGGTCAGGGTTTGCGCTTCACCATCATGGAAGTAGG
>JAHRHW010000522.1 GCA_019100305.1 Candidatus Thiodiazotropha taylori
CGAACCACAGCACCGGTCTCCAGGGTGGCCGGCTTACCGCCACTGCCAGAGGTATCGCCTTTCAGCCCCGGGTCGGTGTCTGAAACGCTCAGTACCACGAACTTCGGTGGCTCGACGATGATCGGTGTGCCATTCCACAGGGTCACCATGCAGAGATCCTGCTCCTTCAGCCATTTGGAGCTTTCGCTCACGGCAGCGCTGTCTGCGCTCACCTGCTCGAAGCTCTCCGGATCCATGAAGTACCAGAACTCGCCGTCGTTATAGAGATACTGCATGTCGGTCTCATGCACATCGGCGCCTTCCACGGATTCACCCGATTTGAAGGTCTTTTCCAGAACCCGGCCAGTCTTCAGATTGCGAATCTTGACCCGATTGAAAGCCTGCCCTTTGCCAGGCTTGACGAATTCGTTTTCAATAATAGAGCAGGGGTCGCCATCCAGCATGATTTTCAGACCACCCTTAAACTCATTGGTGCTATAGCTAGCCATGTCATCCTCACGAAACATTTCAATTGCGGCGCACATCATACCTGAGACGGGGCCCGGTGTGCAGTTACCCGCCTGGCAAACAGCTCTGGCGGAGGCATTCAATGACTCACAGAGCCTGCTCAGCTATCTGCAACTCAAGCCGGAGAACCTGGCCGAGCGCCAGCTCGCACAGCACCAGTTCAGCCTCAAGGTACCACGGCATTATGCCGACCTGATGGCCAAAGGGGATCCGCACGACCCGCTCCTTCGCCAAATACTGCCCTGCGGTGAAGAGCTGGTCGACAGACCAGGTTTCATAGACGATCCGGTGGGAGATCTGCAGGCCAAGCAGCAACCGGGGCTGTTACACAAATACCAGGGTCGGGTGCTGATCCTGACCACCGGAGCCTGTGGGGTTCACTGCCGCTACTGTTTCCGTCGCCACTATCCCTATCAGAATGGTACCGCCACCCCAGCCCAGTGGCAGGGCATCCTCGACAACATCCGCAACCAATCCTCAATCCAGGAGGTGATCCTCAGCGGTGGCGATCCGCTGATGATCCATGACCCGCGACTGGCAAGGATGCTGGCAGAGCTGCAGGCCCTGCCACAACTCAAACGCCTGCGACTGCACAGCCGCCTGCCAGTGGTGCTGCCTCAACGCATCACCCCGCAACTGCTTGAGCTGCTGAGCAGCAACCGACTGCAGAGCATCATGGTGCTGCATACCAACCACCCGAATGAGCTTTCACCGGCACTGGCAGAGGCGTGTGAGAAAATGCGTGCCGCGGGGATCACCCTGCTCAACCAGTCGGTACTGCTGAAGGGAGTGAATGACGATGCGGAAATCCTGGTCAGGCTCAGTGAAGGACTGTTTGAGATCGGTGTCCTGCCCTACTACCTGCATCTACTCGACCGGGTCTCCGGGTCGGGTCACTTTGAGGTTGAGCCCGATCGGATTGAACTTCTTAAAGCTCAACTGCTGCAACAGCTGCCGGGTTACCTGGTACCGAAGATGGTCCGGGAGATTGCCGGGGAGGCTTCAAAAACCCCAGTCTAATTCCCGATTCATTGCTGATTTAATTCTGATAAAGACCTGGAATAGAGCGCAAAAACTATCAGACTAGCAATCAGGAGGGAGAGTAGCTCCCCTCTCCCCTCGTGGGAGAGGGGCCGGGGGAGAGGGGGAGTGCCGATCAGCAACACCGCCTGAATCAAACACCAGTAACAGAAAAATAAACGAATTTATGTGATTCAAAGTTCAATTACATCAATCGCTTGATGCTCACCCTCTCCCCAACCCCTCTCCCGTCAAGGGAGAGGGGCTTTCAAGGCTGCTTCTGAAAGGGCTCAGAAACAACCGGGGAACCGTGCCCCCAATCGCCCTATTCCACCTAGTGGCTATTCGGCCCGCGACAGCCCTTTAAGCTCCTCCATCGGCCAGCGAGGCGTAACCGAGAAACTCAATCCGTCATGCTCGCCGGCCATCAATCGCTGGCACCCCGCATAAGCGATCATCGCCCCATTGTCGGTGCAGAACTTCAGCCTTGGATAGTAGGCCGCCCCCCCCTCC
>JAHRHW010000081.1 GCA_019100305.1 Candidatus Thiodiazotropha taylori
CAGCGGCGTTATCATTCGCTCATGTAGAATGACTACACGACGCTCATTCTGCCTTTCTGGACACAATAACAGACCCAGCAGGGCGTATTGGATTCGTGTTAACAGGCCCTAATTGAGATCGTAAAGAGAGTCACGAAGATAACTTTTAAAATGTTTCATGACAGGCTTGGGGATAACTCTCTCCGCATAGAGTCTAAGCTCATGGATCTGTTGACAGGAGATTGCACTGTCAGCATTCAGTGCGTCATCGATCTTCTCATGTATGGAAGGCTCAAATAGTGCTCCCTGCCTTTGTCTCACAACAGTGTAGATAGCCGTTATTGCCATCTGTTGTTCAGGTTGCATCTTGCACTTGTTATCAAGAATTTTCAGCATGACTGCAGTGACACAATCGATCTGCAAAGGATCCAGAGGTGCTGTCTCGGCCCAGATAGCTGCTGGATGTGGGGTTTCAATAACAGGTTGCAGTTTCATAGCTTATCCAAATCAGGTATTGGCATGCAGAATTCTTAAGACTTAGCCGTTGTGGAAAAATCATGCATACATTCCATCAACATCTTCCTGTATTGATCACAATAGTAATCAACCGCAGCCAATTGGTTGTCTGAAACCCCATCCGATTCAAAAAAGAAGTGGGTATTATACCATGCAGCTGCATACATAAATGCCGCACTTAAAAAAGGCATTGCCCACTCTTCGCTTAAATCGTTAGCCAGATGAATGAACTCATCAGCCACTTCTCTAAAGTCTGTTTCCTGCATTGAAAGCACTCGGTAGAAATAACATCATCTGAAATTTAACTTACACATTTCATGCCAACCATGTTTGTTTGCTTCTGGATGAGATGACATCCAGTGTTTTAACTTCAGCTTGTAGTCAACCAACACTCCTTAAGTTACTTCAAATTGTGGTAAATCATACAATAACTACCCGTCTGCGTGATCAATCCAACTTGGATGCAGTTACATGATCTTAACTGTGTAAATCAGATTCAGCTCAAATCCATACTGAAGAGAATAATTATTTATTTAAATAAATTATTCAGTTACATAACATTTCTAAATCACTTAACAAATTACTTTAAGAGTGTGCATGGCTACGAGTGCCGCTATATTGTTCGCTCTAGGAGTGATTGGCCTGTGTTTTGCACTATTAGTTGTCAAATCGATTTATCTGGAGGCTGATCATGTCTGTTACGCAATTATCGGAGCTTAAGTCAGGTGTAGAAAACGGTACAATTGTGCCCTACCTTGGTGCAGGTGGACTCAAAGGTTCGTTTCACTCTGATACAGGCGAACCGATACCTGCAGACAGTGATAGTCTGATACTGGCTATGAATGGCGGCCGGCCAATGGCCCCTCGCTTGATGTATGAGTTCGCTCGTGCCGCTATGGATGTGGAGCTAAAACGAGGAAGAACAACAGTTAATCGCTTTCTTGACGATCTTTATGGCAATCAGTCATGGTCTCAATCACCACTGCATGCCTGGTTGGAAACGGTGAAGCCAAAATATGTGGTTGATATCAATCGTGATATCCAGTTACAGCAAAGCTATGCCAACACACCTCATATTCTGATACGAGGAATTTCCAGAGTTGGTGGAACAGATTACCGGTTTCGCATCCACCACCATGATGGCAACAAATATTCCGATGAAGAGATCGATCAGAGTGATGTTGATACAAGTCTGCCGATATTGTTCAAACCCATGGGCAGTCCTTTACCCGATTCTACCTACATCGCTTCGGATGCAGACTATGTGGATTACATTACTGAACTGATGGGCGGTTTTGCTATTCCTGACTTTTTAAAGTCCGAACGTAAAGGCAAACAATATCTGTTTCTCGGTTTGAGAATGAATCGAGATACAGAACGGATGGTTTTGTCAGATATCATCTACGCAGCTGATCAGCCGGCTGGTTGGGCATTGATACCTGAACCTAATGACAAGGAACGACGTTTTTGTAAGAAAATGAACATTGAGATCGTTGAAGCAGATATCGATTCATTACTAGGTACTTCGCTCCCTTCGTTGGCAAGCGATACAAATGACAAACAAGTGTTGGAAACGGATGCGATCTGCTAAGCTAGAATGACTTAAATCGTCTATCAGGTAGTATTATGGCCACCTTTAAACCCTGCCAGGGAAAGAGTGCTTGCCGAGACAACGGTGAGGTTTGCCTCACTTGTGGGCGCAGTTTATCTGAAATCGTGCAATTAAGAACCCATTTGAAAGAGATAACCTCTTTGGCTCTTGAATATGAATATGAAAATATAGAGGAGTTTGCCCAGTATATTGCGCGCAAGGTCGAAAAAATGATTATTCATGAAAAGAGCGAGAAACCATTGGATGTTCAACTCAGTAAATAGATGAGTAGATTACCTGTAAAACTGTCTATTCTGAGAGTTTCATCTCCCGAGTAAGCTGACAAGAGTGCAATATCTGATTCTGCACACGACTGTATGGTGTCACTCATTTGGCGATAGCCGTTCGCCAGCGTGATGCCTTTTCAGTTCTTTAGCTGTTGTGTAGAACATCATTGCCATGGCGAAGCTTGACACCATGCCAGCAGGTATTGCCAATAAAAACAACACAACTGAAGCCAGAAATACTCCTGCAATGATCGTACTCCATGAATAGAGTCTTAGATAGTTGTAATATGATTGGAGTTTAAGAAGCTTGATCCCATAAAGAACATTGACAACCCCCAATGGCACCATCAGAACAAAAAAACCTAACGTACTGACGCCGAATGAGTCAACCTCTTCCGGCATGGCATAGGAAAGTATCGACATTATAAGTGAAAGAATAATGGCGGCATAAATATAGTTATCTACAGAATGGCAAGCCAATCTGTGATTCAGCAAAAGCTTAAACATATACAGAAGGTATAGATAGAGTAGATTGTCTATCAGGCTTACAATATCGGTCGCTAAACGGTAGCTCTCACTATCAGGCACCACACCACTCATAAATGAGATTACCACCAGTGGAGGCGTGGCTAAAAAATAGAGAAGAGATAACCAAAACAACAGTTTCAATTTGGCATAAGTAAGCGTACTGCTCAGTAAGGAGGCTGGCAGCGCCTCTTCCTCGAACAAATTGGCTTCTGGAGTTTTGTAAACGGAATCACTGTTTTGTTCATTCATTCTTTAGAATTATACAGTCAATTTGTAGAGCAGTGATTAAATGATTATCCGATTGTTAGTCAGGCGAGACTGGAATGAGTAGATTGAGCGCGTACAGGGTAACTTATAACAGGTGAAAGGATAGCTCGAAGGTCTTCAAAGCAGACTAAAACCAGACTAAACGCCTAACCATTCCGTTTCTTTTCGGAAGAGAACAGACTTTTGAGCGATCCAAGGTGTTTACTATTGAGTTTCTATTGTTGTCTGTAAGATGAGGATTCATGAGGCAACCGGAACTCGACTCGCTACCGTCACTGACATGACTGGAGAGCCTTGCCGTTTCCAGTCTATTTTCAAATACGTTGATCACTTGCTACTACTCCTGGTGCTACACTAAAAAACTGATATTGGTTTTTGAGCAAAATCAACATCAATTGAATATTCAAAAAAGCAATACCTATGCCAACCCTTTTGAGTTATTGAAAGTTAAAGATTTATTATCAGAGAAAAAGCTCGAAAGCGGTGGATTTGTAAAGTATTTCGACAAAGGTTCTGGAGGAAAAACAGTAATTTAGGGTAGGTATAGACTGTAGTCGCTGATAGAGTAATATTATGTAATCCAGTCTACTCTATCTGAATCACTCAGACACTCTCACGAGTGCCAGTCAACCCGTTCCAGGCTGTTCAGCTGCCAGTTGTAGCAGTTTATCTGTTTGTGACTTGCAGCGATTCACAATGAAAGGGTCTAACCGTTTGAGCCATTTTTTTGGTACGCCTCTTTGGCCGTATAACGCACCAGCGACCATCCCAGCTATTGCACCTGTCGTGTCTGCGTCTCCGCCTCTGTTGACTACATCAACAAGGGTCGATTCAAAGTCGTCATTGTCAAATAGGGCCTGAAATACGGCCTGCAATGTTTCAACGATATAACCACTGGGATTCTCTATCCGCCGATTATCAAAGCGAAATACTTTGTGGCTATCAACCAGACGATCGGCTATTTCTCTGAGTCTGGATTTATCCTCTCCTTTCATGGCCGCAGCACACATCTCCAAAGTAGCCTCGGTTCCTGCGTCTGAAAGCGGATTGTTATGGGTAGTATGAGCCTGGGTTCGAGAAGCAACGATCAAAGTGTCCACTGACCCATTGACATACAGAATGGCTATAGGCAGTGAGCGCATACAGGCGCCATTGCCTGCATCATATTCATTCTCGTCAACCCATGGGCGACCAGTGTTCCTGAACTGTACAATACCCCTTCTAACCGTATTGCCAATGTCGATCGGTTTACTGCGCATCCAGTCACTGAACGATTCAGCCACTGCCTTGGCACTGACGCCACCGCTTTTTATTAATGCATCACCAAGAGCCAGGCTCATTTCGGTATCATCTGTTACCTGTCCAGGTTTCAAATGCAACCAGCCTCCTCCAGAGATAGTCTCATGCACGCCATATTGCACCTTGATTTCATTCGGAGTGAGAAATTCTGTGGTGGCGCCCAGTGCATCGCCAATGGCCAGTCCCAGATAGGCTGAAAGTGCACGTTGAGAAATGTTGTTATCAATTATGGGTTTGTGCCCTGGCATAATGCACCGTTTATCAATATTCGCTACAGACTGGTTAAGCAACATTTATTGCATGTTTGCAGTCAGGCTAACTGTAGCTGAATGTGATCAGTTTGGTCGCCGGGAGACTAACAGCCTGATTCTCTATAGTCTATTAGTCCTCGGGACCAAAGCAAACCGAATAATCGGTGCAAGCTTCACAGCTGGGTGCACGACAGGTATATATTCCTTCTGTTTCACACAGCCTTTTATAGAGAAATTTCTTCCATTTCATATTTTTAGAGTTAAGTTCATATAACGGCGTGAAGTGATCCGCCATCAATTTGGAGAGGTCGGGACGACTCCAAAGTCCGAGATCCTGCCACAAATGATCCTTTCCAAGGCAGCCATAGATCAGGATTTCCACCAACCAATGCTCAGATAGGCTCCTTTGGGAGCGATTGTTGAGTAATAGTTTACGCAGATCGTCCATCTCCTCGTCATTTCCACACATTGGAGGGTGATCGTAACCTAACAGGCGTTGTGGTTTTATGATTGGGAAATGGTGGTGAAGCATACGATGAAATTCAAGCTCACCCAAGCCTAGCCACTGAGGCAATACGCTCTGCCCATAGGCCCATGAAGCGATAATACGTGCCAGAACAGATTCCACCGCATCGTTCCGGTGCGAAGCAGCACCGATCAGTCTGCAATGACAAGAAGTGACACTATCACTGATCGGTGCTGCGCTAGACATCATAGAGCCTCATATTCAACTACGATATCTTCATCCCTGGGAATGAACTGGCATGCAAGTCGCCATTCGCTTGGCAAATCATCAACGATCATTTTTTCCATCTCTTCCTTACTGATTTTGCCTAACTCCCTGAGGATCTTCTTCTCTTTCTCTTCAAGATGGTAGCCCATTGGCTCTTTGTCACCGATGTATCTGACTCGAATTGCGCAGCTTCCACAATCACCATCACCACAATCGAAGTTGATTGGAATTTTGTTGGTTTTGGCAATCTTTAAGACTGTTTCCGTAAAACTACCGGCTACGGCATAGACAGTTTTATCCTTAAAATCTGGATTACTGAATGTAATTAATGGCATTTCAATAACTCCTGAAAACTTATTTATGTGGGCTTTACACTGCAGTCGCCAAGGATCTGGGCCTGACAAGCGAGACGATCATGTCGTCCAGCCATATTTTCCTTCAATACTTTCTCTTCGAGTACTGAAGGCTCAGTCAGGTTGTTCCAGCCCTCTTCAACATGCATCATGCATGTACCGCAGTCGCCTTCTCGGCAACCATAGATAATACCGGCACCAATTTTTTCAGAGACCTCGATGACTCTGGTACCTGCAGGCACATTGACAGTCTGTTCAATGTCTTGAAACGTAATTTTCGCTTTAGCCATTTCATTTCACCTTGATTAAATAGATTTGTAACACTCGGAGTCATGCCAGGTCGGCCATGTCGATCACTGCCTTTTGCTGTTTTTTCCCTACCATTTCCTCAGCGATAGCCGTACCAAATGCCCGACACTCTTCCAACTCTTCCTCTGTGGGTATCAATTTGATTCTTAAGCCCTGTTGTGGAATTCGCATTTTCAATCCACGCATTCTGTCTTCAATCATCGCGACTGCTTCACCACTCCAGCCGTATGAACCGAAAGCACCACCCAGTTTTCCCTTCAGGTTGACAACAGCCAGCGATGAAAGCAGGTCCCAGACTGGTTTGACTGCGTCACCATTGATGGTCGGTGAACCAAACAGCAAAGCGTCCGCTTCTTCGATCAGGTCAACGAATGGACCAGTCTCACCACCTTCCAGGTCATACAGGGAGACCCGGACCCCTTCGATTGCATTGGCCCCTTCATTGATCGCTTCCGCCATGCGTGCGGTATTACCATAGGAACTCATGTAGAAAATCACCAGGGACTGCTCTGCGACGCCGATTTCCCGTGACAGGCTGGAGGTGGATAGTTCCCGATAGTGGGTAACGTAACGACGTGGTCGCTCTCTGAGTATGGGACCATGCGTCGGGGCGATCTGCTTGATCTTGAGAGGCTCAATCAATTTCAACGCATCCATGACATGCTTTTTGAACGGCCGCATGATATGGGCATAGTAGTAGTCGAATGAAAACCTGAAATCACCAACCAAGTCATTAAAAAGTCTTTTGTCACAGTAGTGGCAACCAAAGACATCTCCAGAGAAGAGAACCCCCTCCTCTTCAAGATAGGTGCATTGGGTATCCGGCCAATGCAGAAATGGGGTGTGTAAAAAACGCAGTGTTCTATCACCCAATGAGATACGGTCATCGGTGGTTACTGTGGTGTACTCGAAACCATCGCCTGTTGGTTTGAGTAGCGCTTTTAGCATCGACGTTGCACGTTGGGAGATATAGAGTTTCGCGTCAGGCGCTCGACGCATCAACTCAGGTAAAGCGCCGGTATGATCCGGCTCGAGATGGTTGAGAATGATCGCTTTGATCTCTTTGTACTCAACCTCTGATTCTAGACGGGCAAAAAACTCCTCACTGAAATTCTCTTTGACCGTATCTATAATAGCGACGCCATCCTGTCCTTTCACAAGATAGGAGTTATAGCTGGTTCCATTCGCTGTACTGAGTATAATATCGAACGTTCTCAAGGTAGGATCCAGCGCCCCAATCCAGTAGACGCCATCTGCAAACTCGACAGCATCTCTGTGGCTGGATACATCGATCTCGCTACTCACGGTGCCGTCTCACACGGCTGATCAGACATCGGGCAACTTTCAACCTTTTGACTCTCATTCAGGTATACACCAAGATAGTTAAGTACCGGCCCGACCGTGAAACCGGATTGTTTCAGGGATTGATAGATCATAAGTGGCCGTTTGATCAGGATCGGCTGTTCCACCATCAAGCGCAGTGCCTCAGCTTCGTTCAAATGATCGATATCAATCTCACCACTTTTTACTTGAGGCGCACTTTCATTGAACCAAGCGGAGATGGCTTTATCACCAAAAAAAGAGCGTAAGCTATCCGATGTCCAGGTCTCACTGAGTATGTCACGTACTTCCAAACTGATACCCAGCTTGCGCAGTATCACTTTTTGTTGTTTGTTGCCGATGCAACCTGGTTTTTCATAAAAAACCAGTTCAGTCATCTTTATTTGACTCCTGCATACTCGTAATCAAAGCGGATTGCCGTTGCCACAGACGTTCCGGTAGTGCCATGCCTCTTGGTGGCAGTGAGTCTGCTGGCCTGACAAAATGGTTACGCACAAATCTCATCCAGTAACGGCTGGGCTTATTCCCATCCTGATGAACAGGCTGCAGAGCTGGTTTTTGGTCGAACATGGGATGATCTCCTAGCGTGATTGAATCTCAGCCATGACTTCTTCCATCCTTTCCGGCGGTATACCGGTCAATGAACCTGGAGGATTTGCAGGCTCCGAGAAAGGATTAAGAATCGCACCTTCGATAGGACAGATGCTGACACATTGGGGGTCAACGTGGTCCCCTTCACACTCTGTGCACTTCTTTGCATCTATTTTGAAATGTGGTCTGGCTTCAAATATCGCATCGCTTGGACAAAGTGGCTCACAGGCCCAGCAGTTGACGCAACTCTCTATAATTTCATAAGCCATGCTCTACTCCTCAGGCTCCGGCCTGCAGTTGATCTGCCTGTCTCTGTTGCTCAAGTTGGCCACTCTCTGCCATTTCCGCATAGACCTTGGCCACCGCCTCTTCAATCGGTTCCATGGCATGCTCTCCATTTGGTTGAATACCCGACTCTTCCAGCACCTCCCAGGGCTCATAGCCAATCTTTGAGCAGAGTACAGCTTCGCATCCTTCAAGCAGGCGTATAGTCTTCTGCAACGTGGTCTCCGCATCACCACAGGTATCACCACCAGAACAGTAGAGATCGACCTTGCGATGACCAATAAATCGAACATCAGTCATTGAGGCCTCATAGATGAGAAACTCTTTTGCATGACCGAAATGCTGATTGATTACACCACCACCACTGGTGGCAACTGCCATCAATACCGGGCGTGTCTCCTTTTTCTTCGTGGTCAAGGCCGTCAGCGGGATAAATGTTTCGTTTGCGCTTTTCTTTTGCGCTTCCAACTTGGCTTCGATTTCTGCCTGATAATCAGCGCGCTTTATCATTGCCTGCTCATAATCAACGTCCATCACTTCCACTTTATCCATGGTGAATTCATCACCCCTGTCTTCACCAAGCATGCCTACGGCATCCGCACGACACTGTCGACAGTGTCGCATCATATTCATGTCACCGGCACATTTGTCCTGCAGGGTTTGCAACTCATCATGGGTGGGTCCACGCTGCCCCATAACGCCATAAAATGTGCCATGTTCCGCTTCGGCAATCAGTGGCATCACATTGTGTAAAAACGCCCCTTTTTCCTTAACGACCTTGCTCACCTCTTCCAGATGCTGATCGTTTACACCGGGTATCATGACGGAATTGACCTTCACCAGAATGCCCCGGTCGGTCAACATCTTCAGCCCTTTCTGCTGTTGTTCAATAAGTATTTTCGCGCCCTTACGACCTTTGATACGACGGTTATTCCAGAAGATCCAGGGATAGATTTTTGCACCGACATCGGGGTCAACGCAGTTGATGGTGATGGTTACGTGATCGATGTTGTGTTTGCACAACTCATCCACCTGATCCGGCAGTGACAGACCGTTGGTAGAGACACAGAGTTTGATATCCGGCGCCTTTTCGGTCAGTTGACGAAAGGTATCGAAAGTCCGCTCTGGATTGGCTAAAGGGTCGCCAGGACCGGCGATACCCAAGACGGTCATTTGCGGGATATTGGCAGCTACCGCCATGACCTTTTTAACCGCCTGATCTGGCGTCAACAGTTCAGATACCACACCAGGTCGTGATTCATTTGCACAATCGTATTTACGATTGCAGTAGTGACACTGGATATTACAGGCCGGTGCGACAGCCACATGCATACGGGCAAAATGGTGGTGTGCCTCTTCGGAATAACAGGGATGATTATGTACCTTGTCCCGAATATGGTCTGGTAGATGCGATAATTGATCGCTGCTACCACCACATCCGGATGCACTGCATCCACTTTCAGCGGTGTTATCTTCTGATTGACCTATCACTTTCAGTTCCATCATCCGGCCTCCAAATAGCGACACAATGAGGTTGTTATTACGCTTAAAAGTGATAATGCAATCTGCGTGCCTAGTTTTTACCTATATCTAACCCATTGTATTTAATATATATTAACAATAGTTACAGACCATCTGTCAGTTTGTATACAGAGCTGACTACAGTGTCTGTATGACAACCGACAGAGAGCAACTACATCTGTCGAACTTTAATATTCAAAGTCTGAATCCGGTAACCGATCTGTCTCGGAGTCATTCCAAGTAATCTTGCTGCCTTAGCCTGTACCCAGCCAGCTTGTTCCAGGGCAGCAATAACCCGTTCACGTTCATCCAGATCCGGATCATCAAAATCAACTTTACTGTTGCTGGTTACCTGGGAGTAGCTCTGGTCAAGCATTGGTTTCAGACCACTCAGGTTAATCGCATTTTCATCAATTGCCCCTTCACCGCTCATAACCGCAGCGCGCTCAAGACAATTTTCCAGTTCACGTACATTGCCCGGCCAGTCATGATGCATCAAAAGCCTGACAGCGCCATCATCAATGGATAATTCGCGTCCCTGACTTTTGGCGATTTTTGACACCAGATATCGAGACAAATCATTGATATCCTCTTTGCGCTCCCGCAAAGGTGGCATCTGAATCGGCATGACATTGAGACGATAGTAGAGATCCTCTCTGAAATTGCCCTCTTGCACTTCGGACTCAAGATCTTTGTTGGTGGCCGCCACAACACGGACATCCACCACTTGGGTCTTGACACCACCTACCCTCTCAAACTCTCCCTCTTGCAGTACTCGCAGTAACTTAGCCTGGAAGGTAGGAGTGATTTCACCGATTTCATCAAGAAAGATGGTACCACCATGCGCCTGCTCAAACCGCCCTTTTCGCTGATTGACAGCACCGGTGAAGGCGCCTTTTTCATGGCCAAAGAGTTCTGTCTCCAACAGGGTATCCGGCAGTGCTGCACAATTCAGCTTAATGAATGGCCCATTGCTTCTCGGTGAGTTGTAGTGAATCGCATTGGCCACCAGTTCCTTACCGGTTCCGGACTCACCTCGAACCAGAACCGTGGTGTTCCATTTGGCCACCTGACGTACCTGATCAAAAATCATACGCATGCTGGGCGTATGCCCAACCAGGTTGGAGAAGCCGTGCTCTCCACGCACCTTGCGCCGAAGTGAATCGCGCTCATCTTTAAGCGCCAGTTGCTCATCTTCCACCTTCTTTGCCAGGCGCACACTCTGACCGATCAGATTGCCAACCATTTGCAGGAAGCGTTCATGCAATTTCAGTAAGCTGATACTGCCCAATGGCTGGGCCGCCAGCACACCGGCGGTCTCATCTCCAATCAGAATAGGAACGCCAACAAATGGCAGCTCCGGGTCATAAACACCAAGTCTGTCCAGAAAACGGTCTTCATCGGAGATACGTCTGACAACGAGGGGTTTACCGCTCGACATGATCGCCCCGACCACACCTTCTCCCGGCTTATAGCGCACTGTGTTGAAGGGTGCAGGATTCTCGTGTAGTGCGGTTACCAATAGCTCACCGCTGCTATCATCCTGCAGGCAGATCATGCCATATCGCAGTTTCGCAGTATCGCTCAACCGACTAAGCACTTCAGTCAGTGTCTCCCTGAAATCGAGCGAACGGCTTAAAACCTGACTGACTTGGTAGAGGCTCTCCAGCTCCGACTCCAGGACAATGGTATTGTGTTCCGCATCCATATTGTCCATGTTGATATCAGTCGAACTCATTAAATCGTCTCCTCCATGCCATTTAGAGGTAACCTGACAAAGACACGACAGCCACCATAAAAATCTGCATCTATTTCCACATTACCACCATGTCCTATGACGACCTCCTGAGCCATGGTCAATCCCATGCCAGCATGCTCCTTTGCTTGTTCCCAGCCACAGTAAAAAGGTTCGAAAACTTTTAATCTGTGGGTTTTTGGAATACCTACCCCGTTATCCATGACCTCAATCAATAAATCCTGATTATCCTGCTTGGTCTGGATACGAATTTCGCGATAGTCCTGATTGGCTTCAATCAAGGACTGTATGGCATTGTCTATCAGGTATTTGAATAATCCGCGCAGTGCGTTGATACGACCATTCACTTCTGCCAGAACTGGTGCCGGACGCCAGTCAACCACGATACCGGCGGAAAGCAGGTTTTCTGTTGAAAGTTTCACCACTTCATGCAGCAGTTCATTGATATTGACCAGCGAGGTCTGCTCAACAACCGGACTTGGTAGTGCTTCGTGCAGGCTCTCCATTGCCTCATCACCACTTTTAAGGGCTTGTTGCAGAACAACCCTCATACCCATATTCTCTTGACCCGCTGCCGGCATCGACAACGCAGCTTTGATGACATTCAAGGGTGCCTGTATTTTGAAGATCGCCCCGGATATCGCCTCACGCATGGTCTGTACCATCTGTTGTTCCGCCATATTGGCGCGAATCATATTGAGACGTGCTTCCTGGATACGCTTACGGCTTCCGGTGACCTCGTTGGCGATTAATAACAAGCAGCATCTGGTTGATTCAGACTGCTTAAAATAGTTCTGAGCCGCTTCATCAAGTTCCGGAACATTGACTCCTGAACAGGTAAACCATCTTGGTGTTGAACCACCAGGGGGGTCCAACCTAATCTCAACATTGGTAAAACCGTTACCAACCTGACATACCGCACTCAGATCAATTCCGACCTGCTGCTCCAGCGCCTCAAGAAACAGAGAGGCCGGCTCCACCCCCCTAAAATCGCCTATCAAGGCTTTATAGGCGTGGTTGTCCAGTAAAACCTTGCGATCCGCTGCAACAACCGCCACCACCATTGGTGCCGCGTTGAGCGCCGCTTCCGTCAGGTTTTTTTGAAATTTCAGGCGTTGTTCCAACTGATGCATCTCAGTTATGTCCCGATGCATCCCAAGAAAATAGGCCGTTTGCCCCTTGTTGTTGTTGACTGGAGAGATGGTCAGTTCCGCAAGGTACTCCTCTTGGGACTTTCGATGGTTGACCAATGTGCCCTGCCACACTTTATTATTCTGAATCGTCTCCCAAAGTTCATGATAGACCGATTCAGGTGTCGATTTACTGGAGAGTACCGATTCGTTTTTTCCGATAATCTCTTCTCTTGCATAACCGGTCAAAGTCTCAAATGCGCTGTTCACATAGAGAATTCTGGCTGTTGGATCGGTAATAGAGATCGCAATAGGTGCTTGCTCGACCAGTTCATAGAAAAGCTTGGGTGGTAAAAACTGATTGCTGTCCAAACCGCTGAATGCCTCCAGAACTTCGGTTGGAGTACCCTCCGGAGGTGAGGCGAGAAAATCATTGATCCTGTCAACTAGGTTATCGCTGATCGTTGATTCTATTTTTCGCTGGATCATAGCTCGCTGTACCTAATTCCACTGTGAAACTCTAAACATGACAAGGCTTTTGCAATTCCCGTACCAT
>JAHRHW010000523.1 GCA_019100305.1 Candidatus Thiodiazotropha taylori
AGTGTGAACTGGGGAACCAACAGTAAACCGCCGGCAATCTCTCCCAGGCTCAGATTCATCCGACCCTGCTGATCAGGAAACACCCGGTAACCGAGCAGTCTTTGTAGCAAGCGATCCGCCCGGCTTCGGTCATCCCCTTTCTCGACGCCAACCAGCACCACCAGTCCGGTGCCAATCTCGGCGACTGACTCTCCATCGATCATCACCCGTCCCTGTTTGGCCCGCTGCAGCAGTCCGATCATCCCAGCAATCTCGCGTAGTGTTGTGTGGCTTCCACCAGTGCACTGCGAATACCGCTTTCTGTCGCAGAGTGACCCGCGTCCGCAACAACTTTCAGTTCACTATCGGGCCAGGCCTGGTGTAATTCCCAGGCAGACTTCATTGGACAGATCAGATCATAGCGCCCCTGCACAATCGTCCCCGGGATGCCAGCCAGTTGTGTCGCCTCCTTGAGTAGCTGATCAGGTCGAAGAAAGGCATGATTGATAAAATAGTGCGCTTCGATGCGCGCCAGACTTAGGGCAACATGGGGGTCTGAAAAGAAACCGACCACCGACGGATTGGTCAGCAGACTGGAGGTTCGACCCTCCCAGACTGACCAGGCTTTGGCGGTTGCCATACGGGAGATCTCATCGTCACCGGTCAATCGCCGGTAATAGGCCTGCAGCAGATTCTCTCTCTCGTGTTGCGGTATCGGGGCAACAAAATCCTGCCAATAATCGGGAAAAACCCAACTCGCACCCTGCTGATAAAACCACTCGATCTCCTGGTCCCGACAGAGAAAGATGCCTCTCAAGACCAGTGCCGTCACCCGCTCGGGATGGGCCTGGGCATAGGCTAACGCAAGGGTTGAACCCCAGGATCCGCCAAACAGCAACCATTTATCGATCTTCAGTGCCTCACGGATACGTTCAATATCTTCAACCAGGTCCCAGGTTGTATTGTCCTGCAATGAGGCATGAGGCGTTGAGCGTCCGCTACCCCGTTGATCAAACAGTACGACCCGGTAAAGCTCAGGGTCGAAGAACTGTCGATGGTAAGGCTCGCAACCGGCACCTGGCCCACCGTGCAGAAACAGCGCCGGAATCCCGGCAGGATTGCCCACCTCCTCAATGTAGAGTTGGTGTTGATCATCAACAGCAAGCCGCTGTGTCTTATAGGGTTCTATGGCTGGATAGAGGTCATTCATAATCGATTTGTTCAGTGTAAGAATCACCCTATGCTCTGACAAGACAATTCTTACGTGTTACCGGTTAATTTTCCCACTTTAATAGGCAGGGCTTTATGCCAAGATAATCCCGTCATCATCAAGGAAGAACTGGCTTGTAGCGCACAAGGTAAACCATGGACAGGTTGCTTAGCAAAACAAGCTGATGACAGAAAGCCCAACGCAGGGATGCAGTTGGGCTTTCACTTTCAAGACGGCTGAAAACAGCAATCTGGATCGCCTGCGACAGCCGATCTCGAATCCATGGATAGCACCCATGTAGGAAAATTCTGACACAGTAACAGGATGATTCTTACACCACAAAGGTAACTTTTCCCAATTTGATTTGTGGGATTTCGTGTCACCATTAACCTGTCGTCAGTCAAGGACGTGTTACAGGACAAGCCACAACGGATGGTAGATGGACGAGGAGCTTTGCCAACCAAGCCGATGACAACCAAGCCCAACTGCATGGATTGCTGTTGGGCTTTTTCATTTCCCCTACCCTATCCCCAGTAAAAACTGAGCCGGATCTCTCAAAAAGATACCAGCGTCCTGCTGCCAGAGTCTGCCCTTATGGAAGTAAGAATTTTCTTACATCCATAAGAGAAAAATCTCACACATAAAATGTGAATATTCCCAAGTTTGCTGTAAAAAATTGTGTCAAAATTCAGTTGTCGTCATCAAGGACGTTTCTTAAAGGGAAAACTTCGTAAAGGATTTTGCAGGGAAGGGAAGCTTAGCCAACCAAGCCGACGACTATAAGCCCAACTGCATGGATCGCAGTTGGGCTTTTATCTTTTCAGACC
>JAHRHW010000082.1 GCA_019100305.1 Candidatus Thiodiazotropha taylori
GTAGGCCTGATGCATCTGATCGTAGGTCTGTTGCAGCGACGCCTGATCGAGATGGCGGAAGCGGTCGCGGTGGCGCAGGCAGACAGCGACGGGGATCAGCCCATGTCCCTGGTGGACACCCCTGATGCGAAAACCATTCAGGAGCTGGTGGAGCAGTTCGACCAAGCGATCGATCACACGGTGAAAACCCTGGTTGTCAAAGCTGCCGAAGAGAGTAACTCCAGCTTGATCGCCCTGCTGGTCAGAGGAGACCACGAGCTGAATGAGATCAAGGCGGAAAAACTTGAGGAGGTCGCCTCTCCCCTCTGTTTCGCCACCGAGGAGGAGATCCGTGAAAGCCTGGGAGCCGGTCCAGGGTCACTGGGTCCGGTCAATCTGCCGATACCCATCATTGTCGATCGCAGCGTGGCACAGATGAAAGACTTCAGTGCCGGCGCCAACCAGGATGGCAAACATCTGTTTCACATCCAGTGGGGACGGGACTTGGAGCAACCTGCCAGGGTTGCCGATCTGCGCAATGTTCAAGAGGGAGATCCGAGTCCCGATGGCCAGGGTACTCTGACGATTGCCCGGGGCATCGAGGTCGGGCACATTTTCCAGCTGGGGGACAAATACAGCCAGGCGCTGAATGCCACAGTGCTGGACGAAAACGGCAAGGCCGTGGTGATGACCATGGGGTGTTACGGTATCGGCGTCACCCGGGTGGTGGCTGCCGCAATCGAACAGCATCATGACGACCGGGGCATTACCTGGCCGACCTCTCTGGCCCCGTTTCAGGTGGCGCTCTGCCCTATGAAAATGAGCAAGTCCGAACGGGTCAGGGAGACAGTGGAAAAACTCTACGAGCAGTTGAATGGTGTCGGTATTGAGGTCTTGCTGGATGATCGTGACGTCAGACCCGGCTTTATGTTTGCCGATATGGAACTGATCGGCATACCCCATCGCATCGTGGTTGGCGATAAATCCCTCGACCAGGACCAGGTGGAGTATCGCGCACGCGGTGATTCGGAAAACCAGTTCATTTCTGTGACGGAGATCGTCAACCACATCAGCTCAGTGTTAATGAATAGATAATTTGAACAACAATTAACGTCAGAGCGATTGACACAACCCTATCCGAACTAGGACACTACGGGGTTTTTCCGCCCCGGCCGGGTGGATTGCTAATTTGAGAGGCATGAGCAGAATGACCAAACAGACTTCTTTTAACCGCGATGAGCTGTTGAGTTGCGGCAACGGCAATATGTTTGGCCCGGGTAATGCTCAACTGCCTACCCCGAATATGCTGATGATGGACCGTATCACCAAGATTGCAGATCAGGGTGGTGAGTTCGGCAAGGGGGAGATCAAGGCGGAACTGGATATCAATCCCGATCTATGGTTTTTTGACTGCCACTTTCCTGGAGATCCGGTAATGCCAGGCTGTCTGGGCCTGGATGCCATGTGGCAGCTGGTCGGCTTCTTTCTTGCCTGGATCGGTAATCCAGGCCACGGTCGGGCATTGGGCGTAGGCGAGGTTAAATTTACCGGTCAGGTATTGCCCTCAGCCAAGTCAGTCACCTACCAGATCGACGTGAAACGGGTGATTACCCGAAAACTGGTACTTGGCGTGGCCGACGGTGTCATGAGAGTGGATGGTCGGGAGATCTATTCTGCCAAGGATCTACGGGTCGGACTGTTCACCTCAACCGACAATTTTTAGAGGCAACCACAATCCTCCCAGCTTTACTTCCACGGCATAGGGTGTAAACACGCCTCAAGGCCGAGAGAGTCACTATGAAGAGCCAATGGAACCCAACTGAAGCGGCGGCCTGCGAAAGCGAGTTGTCGTTACGGGTTTATACCTCCCGCTTACTCGGTTCCGATCCCACGCTGGTACTTCATGGTGGCGGTAACACCTCCGTCAAGATCGTGGAACCGGACCTGTTTGGAGAGGATCAGCAGATCCTCTACGTCAAAGGCAGTGGCTGGGACCTGGCCAGCATCGAAGCACCAGGCTTCACCCCGGTACGCATGGATCACCTGTTGCGTCTTGCCAAGCTTGAATCCCTCAGCGACAGCGAGATGGTCAACCAGCTGAAGACTCATCAAACTCTGGCAACTGCCCCTACCCCATCGGTGGAAGCCATTCTGCATGCTGTGTTGCCCTATAAATATGTGGATCACACCCATGCGGATGCGATCGTCACCCTGACCAACACCCCCCAGGGGGAGCAACGTATCAGAGCGCTCTATCAGCAGCGGGTCGTGGTGATCCCCTATGTCATGCCGGGCTTTGATCTGGCACGTACGGTGGCCGAGCAGTTTTCCCAGCAGGCAAACGATCAGACCCTGGGCATGGTTCTGATGAATCACGGTATTTTCAGCTTTGGCGATAACGCCAGAGAATCCTATGAAAGGATGATCCAACTGGTCGACGAAGCCGAGCAATATCTGCAGAAAAACAGCGCCTGGGAGATCTCCCCTCAGGCGCAACAGCGCGAAGCCCAGCCACAACGACTGGCCCGCTTGCGCAAGGAGATCTCCGATGTCGCCGGAACCCCGGTGATCATGCAGAGTCACCGCACAGAACAGGAACTCAGCTTCTGCCAGCGCGCCGACCTTGAACAGATCGCCAGCCGCGGACCGGCTACTCCGGATCATGTACTGCGCACCAAACAGCTGCCGATGATCGGTTGTGAAGTGATCGACTATGTTGGCAGCTATCAACGCTATTTCGAACAACATGCACCACATGCCCGTACGCCGGTGGAGATGCTCGATCCGGCACCGAGGGTGGTGCTTGATGCCGATCTGGGCCTGCTCAGCATCGGCAAAAACAGTGCTCAGGCAAGCATGGTGGCTGATATCTATCGCCACACCATGAACATCATTCAACGAGCAGAGATGTTGGATCAATGGCAGGCCCTGTCGAGCCAGGAGATCTTTGATGTGGAGTACTGGGAACTGGAGCAGGCCAAGCTGCGCAAGGCCGGTAATGCGCCCGCTTTCCAGGGTGAAGTGGCGCTGATCACCGGTGCGGCATCCGGTATCGGTAAAGCCTCTGCAGCCTCCATGTTGCAACGGGGCGCTGCGGTGGTGGGGCTCGACCGGAATCCGGCGATCACTCAGCTGTTTTCCGAACAGGCCTTTCTCGGCATTCAATGCGATGTTACCGATACGCTGGCACTGCAACAGGCTCTTTCCGACACCTGCTTGAAATTCGGCGGTCTCGACATGCTGGTACTGAATGCGGGTATCTTTCCATCCGGCTGTGACGTTGCCGAACTTGAAGATGCCAGCTGGCGTCAGGTAATGCAGGTCAACCTGGATGCCAATCTGGCCCTGTTACGGGAGTCCCACCCCTATCTCAAATCCGCCGCCAGGCAGGGACGGGTGGTGGTCATTGGCTCAAAGAATGTTCCTGCCCCCGGACAGGGTGCGGCCGCCTATTCAGCATCCAAGGCGGCACTCAACCAACTGGCCAGAATCATTGCCATGGAGTGGGCCAGGGACAATATCCGAATCAACAGCCTGCACCCTGATGCGGTCTTCGACACCGGCATCTGGACACCTCAGGTGCTGGAGACCCGGGCCAAACACTATGACTTGTCGGTGGAAGCTTATAAAAAACGCAATCTGCTGGGGTGTGAGATAACCAGCCACGATGTGGCTGAGTTGGTAGCGGAACTCTGTGATCTGCGATTCAGTAAAACCACGGGTGCCCAGATTCCCATCGATGGTGGAAACGACCGGGTTATCTAGGGCCAGTTATTGATTGCTCGATCAGCGGCCGGATCGACAGGACTCAGCCGACAGCCAACTCCACAGCCGGCTCTCCCTCCATCAGATTGACCCCATTCAGATCGCTGCCCCTGATCGATTCCCCCAGCAGTTCAACAGCCCGGGGCCTGGGAAAGCTCTTGCGCCAAGCCATGGCGATGCAGCGTTTGGGGGATTCCTGAGCCAATGGACGGGTGGTCAACAGATCCCAACGCATGGAATCCCCGCCGATGGCGGAATCGGGCAGGATCGAGATACCGATGCCGCTGGCTACCATGTAACGGATGGTCTCCAGGGAGCCCCCTTCCAGACTCTTCTGCAGACTGACTTCCCCATTGGAGTGTTGCAGACACCTAGGGCAGATCGCTTTCACCTGTTCCCGGAAGCAGTGCCCTTCACCCAGAATCAAGACTGTCTCCTGCTCCAACTGATCCACCGAGATGGTTTCTTGTGCGGCCAGCGGATGATTGACCCGCATCAGTACCGAGAACGACTCCTCATAGAGCGGTCTGGTGACAATCCCGGGCTCTTCGTAAGGGAGCGAGATCACCACTACGTCGAGCTCTCCCTGCTTCAACTGCTCAGTCAGGTTGGCAGTAAAATTCTCTTTGATAATCAGGCTCATATCCCCTGCACAGGAATTCAGTACAGGGATCAGTTTGGGAAACAGATAGGGGCCTACGGTGTAGATCGCACCGACCCGCAGCGGGCCATCCAGCTGGTCCACACTCTGACTGGCGAGTTGCCGGATGGTACCGGCCTCTTCCAATACGCGCTGGGCCTGGGCGACAATGCGCTCCCCCGCAGATGTCAGGGAGACCTCACCCTGTCCACGTTCGAATAGCCCGACTCCCAACTCCTCTTCCAGTTTTTTTACTGCTACGCTGAGTGTAGGCTGGCTGACGTAACAGGCCTCTGCGGCGTGGCCAAAGTGTCTTTTCTGGGCCACAGCGACAATGTATCTTAATTCATTGAGCGTCATAATCTATATTGTAGACGAGCCAATAGAAAAAATTAATTGGCGAAAAAATGTTAACTTATCAACAGAATTCGACTCAGAATGTGGAACAATTCCTAAGTTTAGGACATTGAAGCAAAATATCAGTTTTAGATTTGATGATTCCTGATCTAATATTATGACAATATAATGATCATCCTGCTGGGGCCTGGAGAATCAAATTGCTCGTCAGCTTGAAAAATATAAAGATGAAACGCTCTATGAGTAGCCATCCCGACAACAAAAAGCCAGAAATATTCCGGCAAATGCCTGCTGATGGATTGAACGTACTCCAGATCACGGATTGTCATCTCTATGCGGACCCTTCACGCTGTCTGCTGGGCATCAACACCCTTGAAACTTTCGACCAGATATTGGAACAGGCTCTGCGGGAAGCGGGCAGGCCCGACCTGATCATGGCCACCGGCGACCTGGTGCACGACGCCTCTGACAGTGGCTATAAAAGGTTGCTTGGCCGATTCAAGCTGACTGAAATCCCAACCTACTGCCTACCCGGCAACCATGACCAGCCGGGGAAGATGACTCAGCTACTGAATCAGGACAATGTACACTGTATCCCCAGTGTACAGATCAAAGGCTGGTCACTGGTGTTTCTCGACTCCACCATTCCGGGCAGCGACGGCGGCCGCATCGATCAAAGACAGATGACCCTGCTGAAACAGCTGCTTGAAGAGCACCCGGACAAGAACACCCTGATCTCCATGCACCACCACCCGCTGCCAGTGGGCAGTCGCTGGATGGACACCATGGTGTTGGAGCAACCCCAGGCCTTCTTCGATCTACTGCAGAAGCATCCTCAGGTAAAGGGGATACTCTGCGGACATATTCATCAGAATTTTGAAGCCACCTACCAGGGTCTGAAAATTCTCGGCAGCCCCTCGACCTGCGTTCAATTCACCGCTGGGGAAGATGACTTTGCCATCGATCCGACTCCCCCCGGGTATCGTTGGTTGAGTCTGCAGGCGGATGGTGAGATTGTCAGTGGTTTAAACGCCCTTCCGGAGATCCCCTCGGGCCTGGATCTAGCCTCCATGGGTTACTGACACAGCGTCAATCCAGCCTGATCGGCACCTCACCTGCCACCGTCATCCCCTCATCGCTGTGGCCAATGCGTAGCGCCATCAACTCCACCCCGGATCTTTCCACCACCTGCCGCAACGCCTCTCCATACTGCGGGTCGATATGATCTGCCGGTTTGAAACAGTCGCCCTCGGGGCGGTTCAGCGCATAGATCATCACACCCCGTTGTCCCGCATCGCATAACTGGGCCAATTGCTGCAGATGTTTGCGTCCACGGGTGGTCACTGCATCGGGAAAACAGAGACAATCCTGCTCCCATAAGGTGACGTTTTTCACTTCAATCCAGACATCCTGCCTCTCTCCGCCCGGCAGCATAAAATCAAATCTGCTGCGTACTCCCTGACTCTGATGAGAGACTTCACGCCTGACCTCGGGATAATCCGAGAACGGCTCCAGCTCCCCGGATTGGAGCACCTCTTCGATCACCGGATTGGTTCTGCCGGTATGAACGCCGATCCAGCCCTGCCCCATATCCACCCGCTCCAGGGTCCAGGAGAGCTTTCGGCGAGGGTTGTCGCTGTGACTGATCTGTACCGGCGCCCCCGGCTCCCAGCATCCTGACATACTGCCGGTGTTTGGGCAGTGCGCGGTAACCACCTCACCACCCGCGAGTTCCACATCGGCCAGAAATCGTTTGTATCGTTTGATGATATGGCCATCAGTCAAAGGCGGCAGCCGCATTCGCTCGATCTCCAGAGTAAATTATTCAAACTATGCCGGGGTTATCGCCAACCCGCTTGGTGTATTATCATGTAGGAATACGATGTGGTAGTAATATCGTAAAAAACAATAAATACCACATGCTGATAAAACGACCACCCCACCAGAGGTATCACATCATGAGACGTTTGAAATGGCTTTCACTTTGCACACTGATCATCCTGGGATCTGCAGATCTTCATGCCGACGGGGATAACCGGCAGTTCAATATCAATCCAGGCAACATGATGGGTGGCATGATGAACCCGATGCGTAACATGTTTGGTGACTATGACAGAAACCAGGGCGGTTATTACGACAACTACGACGCACCCTACTATGCCCCCCAGGCCTATCCATACTACCCTCAGGGATATGGCGCCTACCCGGGTGCAGGCTACCCTCAGGCTCCGGCCGGTTATGCCGCACCCACAACCCAGTATCCGGACACCCCCGCGTATCAGCAGCCCAGCCAACCGGCCGCGCCGGCTCCCGCCTATCAGCAAGCCGCGCCGGTCTATCAACAGCCACAACCCGCAATGCCGCCGGCAACCCCCTACGCCAACGCACCCCAGGAGCAGTTCCAGTTCCGTCCCATGGATCAACCATCGACGATGCAGAATTCGGCTCAACCCGTCAGCCCCAGTTATGCGCAACCTCAGATTAGCGACCCTCAGGGTGGATCAGCTTACTATGGTAGTCCTGCACCCTCTGCCGCCCAGGGATACCAACAACAACCCCAGGTTCCGGTGGACCCAAGCATGAAGTTCCGACCCCTGGATCAACCCGGTTACTCTCAATAATGGATAGCGGGAAAACTGGCCACCAAAAACCGACTGGGTCGCATTTACCATACCCTGCCATGATTGATCATTGGCAGGGCACAAATGCAACTTTGAATTCGAACTAATCGGGCTGCTTGTCTTCAGGCCTCAAGGCCTGTTAACACAAGAGACATCACTAGCCAATGGTGAAGTCGGCATAGTTATGCTGATCGATCACTTCGCAGGAGACTGCGGAGACACTGGCGCCTGAAGGCCCCTTGCGCAGCCAATCCTTGAGTTCTTCCAAGGCATCAGCACGGCCACAGGCAACCACTTCCACACGCCCGTCGTTCAGGTTCTTGGCAAACCCGGTAATCCCCAGTCGCTGGGCTTCATGTCTGGCGGATGCCCGATAGAAGACCCCCTGCACCCGACCACCAACAAAACAGCGCACACAGATCTCTCCGCTGCTGATTCGATCACTCATCTGCTATCCTCAAAACAGCCTTCTCACCTGCTCTGACTACCACCGACTCAGGCGGCTGAAAAGTCGCTTCAAGCAGATATCGGGCTCCATTCGCATCTTCAGCAACGGGCTTCAGTCCCACTCTGGAAATCTCACCGTTCAGCCATTGACCTCGCAGGCCGATCTGCACGCTGATGCCCGGCTTCAGTTTATCCGCCTGCTGAGCGGTGACATCGGTAGTGACCTTCATTCGCCCGATATGACAAAGATTGAGCAGTGGCTGCGCCTGCTGGCGATTGATTACCGCCTGGCCGGGCTGCACGTAGATCTCCTCGACGATACCATCAAACGGTGCCGTGATACGGCTATAATCGATATCCAATCGAACCTTGGCCAGTTGTGCATCCGCTTCGCGATAAGCCGCATCCGACTCGGCCGCTTCAATCTCAGCCTGCTTACGTTCATGGTCGGACAACAGAGTACGATCGTAGAGCTCAAGGGCGCGATCCAACTCTCTTTTGGCCTCCGCATTCTGTTGTGTAGCCGCCTCAAGTCTCGATTCGGCGGCTGCCAGACGGCTTGTATAGGCCCGCTGGTCCAGTTCGATGAGTATGGTTCCGCGACTGACCTTCTCGCCCTTCCCGGCATTCACACGACTGACCATACCATCCACTGTCGTACTCAACTCCACCTGCTGATACCAGCTGGTCACCGCCTCCAGATCCAGGGCCAAAGACTGTCCACTGTACAACAGACAGATTAGCATCAGCACCCTCATGATTACCCCCTTTCTCTTAATTATTAACCCGGCACCTTAACCGGCCATGTCCAGCCAAGTCTCTCATCAGTCACTACTGATCAGACAGCGTAGCGGAATCTCTAAAAGCTTGATCCCACTCGATTGCAAAATAAGCCATTGTTATCTTTTATATATTCTATATCTTATATTCTTGTTAAATGGTAATGCCATGAACAAAAAACCGCCAAATAGATGCAGTAATTTCAAATGACCGATGCGAATAGCTGAGCATGAAAATCTGCTTTGTGAGGTTGTACAAAACCCCATCGCATGAATGCTCAGTGCCAATCACCTCACCAGAACAGGCTTATCATAGCCCATTAAACACTACCAAAGATATAATAAAAACAGCGCGTTACCGCACACCCGCCAAGTCTGCCCGAGTCGATCAGAAGTAGCATACAGTTGGAGCACTCGGGAGAACATGGCCTCTGTGGCGTACCATGGTAGAGCCAATGGCATGACAGGCAGCTCCCTACACCAATACGGGTCACCGGGCGATTTTCTCCACACAGTCTGGATTACGCTCAACTATCAAGCTGACAGACCGATATAAAGATAGAGAGGCGTGTACTCAGAAATTATCCTTGCGGTTAAAAACTGACGTGCAGCGGGGTTTCAAACATGATCATTACCCAATCTTCCCTCAGCATGGATAGTCATCGCTCTGCTGAGGTCAAACACGAAGTCAAGAGCCAACTCACGTTGTGGCGCGGAGAACGAACCGACGCGGATTCAGAACAAACTCGCACGCCAGACAGATCGCTTGTGATCCGTGCCGAAGCCCTGCAGGTCACGATTTCCCAGACAGCCCATTCACTGCAACCGGAAAAGGCACTCTTGGAACTCGATGATACGGCTCCCGAACCCCACATGGGGGAGCTGAAGATTCAATTGATCAAGATTATGATCGAGCATTTTACCGGACGTGAGATCGATGTTCTGACGCCTGATGAACTGCATCCGGAAGCACAACCTGTTGAGACTGAGCCGACCCTCACTGAGGGTGAACTGCAGGCTCCGGCCCAATCCGCCGGCTGGGGAATGATTTATGACTTCTACGAGTCACATTACGAGTCGGAACGTGTCGATTTCAAGGCCCAGGGTAAGGTTCTGACGGCGGACGGACGTGAGATCAATATCGCTCTGCAATTGAGCATGAGCCGTGAGTTTCTGCGTGAATCAACTGTCCAGATACGTGCCGGTGATGCGGTCATGAAGGATCCCCTGGTAGTCAACTTTAACGGTACTGCAGCACAACTGACGGAGCGCAATTTCCAGTTCGATATCGATGCAGACGGCCGGGATGAGCAGATCGCTTTTGTCCGACCAGGCAGTGGTTTGTTGGCACTCGATCGCAATACAGACGGCAGTGTCAACGATGGTCGCGAACTGTTTGGTGCGCTCAGCGGGGATGGATTCGGTGAGTTGGCCAATCACGACGAGGATGATAATGGCTGGATCGATGAAGCGGATTCAATCTATCGTCGTTTACGGATCTGGACAAAATCAGCTGACGGTCAGGATTCGCTCATCGCTCTGGGGCAGACCGGTGTCGGAGCAATCTATCTCGGTTCGGTTGAGACTCCCTTCCTGCTCAAGGATGCAGACAATGAAACGCTGGGGCAGATCCGTCAAACTGGCGTATATCTCTCCGAAGATGGAGAGACCGGTACCCTTCAGCAACTGGACCTGGTGGTTTGATTCGGACTTAAACCAGCAGCGGCGGATCCTTTCCCTGGTCACTTACAGGGAAGCATGCTGAGCCCATCCGGCAATCATCCGTATCCAGCAACACAAGTTGACCATACGAGTGTTTGATGCCTGTCGGAATCTGCCAAAATCATTCATTTGCACTCGATCGTGATGCGACTCAAGCTATGACTTAACTGTTACCCTGTGCAGGCCTCCCGATCAGACCCTAAGGCTTTCCGGCACCACCTTTCTCCGCTTCCAGCAAGCCCCCTGTCAGAGCCTTGAGATGGGCCAGTGCCAACTGTATCTGATAGGTGTTCTTTGCCTGCTGGAACTGGATATCGGCAATCTGGGTCATCGAGTCACCCAGGTCCGATGAGAGATCGAGCTCATACAGGGTACGGCTTCGATCCAGGTAGAGATCCCGGTAATCCCCGGTGACAATGATCTCCTCTGCGGCTACACGCAGTTGATTGAGCTCCATCCAATAGTCCAGAACCTGCTGTCGAAGGGCAAGCTCATAGGCTGCCAACTCAGCCTGCTTCTGTTGCACTTTGGCACGCTGTCTGGCGCTATCCGCCTCGACACGATTGCCCTGATAGAGAGGCACTTCAAACACCAGAGCCGCGGTCAGAGGATTGCGCCCGCCAAGTTCCCGCTCATAGGTCGCTGCCTCCAACTGGGCACGAATCACCGGATTGCTTTCCGACTCACTTGCCTGCAGCTGTTTTTGTGCCGCCTGAAGTTCCGCTCTCAGTTTCTGCATCCCCGGATTGCCGGTTAACGCCAAGGCCACCAACTCATCAACATCCCCTAGCTCATCCTGCGTTTCGAAATTGGGCATTTCCAGCTCAGCGGGGAGGTCGAGGGGACGGTTCAGACTGATTGCCAGCTGGGAGCGGGTGATGCGCTGGCGGTTGCCGCTCAGTGCCACCTCTCTTCTGCTTTGCTGATAGCGGCTTTCCAGTTCAAGCATCTCCACATCGGAGACCCTGCCGAGTTCATTTTTGGTGCGCGCACGATCGAAGCGGATGTAGTCGATCGACAGGGCCTCGGTGTCGCGGGCATTCTCCAGATCGGCCAGCAGTACATTGAAGTAGCGGGCCATGACATCGAGCCTGCGCTGCTGACGCACCTCCATAAGCTGCCAGCGACGGGACTCCAGATCCGCATCTGCGGCTTCAAGGGCATGTGCCGTGCGTCCAAAATCGTAGAGCTGTTTACTGATTTTGAGCCTTGCCAGGCTGTCATTGTGGGTCTGATAGATAGCGATTTCCGAAGGCTCGATGGCACGCAATTCAGCACTCAGATCGACACGCAGATCATCCTTTGAATCGGCCAGGTGCCGAGCGGCTTCAGCCTGGGCCAGCGCTGCATCTGCAAGGGTGCGTTCCGGATGTTCCGCATCGGCCAGACTCAGAGCGTACTCCAGCGTCAGCGGCGACGGCAGGGGCTCCACAGCCATTGCCCAGCCGCAAATGGTGCTCAGTAGTAAAAGCAGCAATCGCCTGCAACAGGCTCTGTTGGACAACCTGACCACTACTTACGCATTTCCTTTTTCTTGGCTCTTTTGTAACGGGAAAAGTTGCTTGACTTGTAGTGGCCGTCGACAACGAATTCACCCAGCCACATGAACTCATCGGCGGTGTTGGTCGCGCCGGTGAAACGGGTCAGAAGGTTGCCATCGAGATCAAAGAACGCGAATACCGGAGTCGCTCTTACCTTGAAGTGTTTGAAGGCAAAATCCTTCTCTTTGATCGGATTCCCTTTGAAGTCGGAGATCTCCACATCACCTTCGATATCCACGGTATAGACCTGGAAATGTTCCTGAAAGTAGTCCTGTACCGCCACCTGGTTGAGCACACGGCTCTTCATACGGTGACAAAAGGGACACTCATCCATTTCAAACATGATCAATACGCCCTTTTTTCCCTCTTCCCTGGCGACCATCAGCTCTTCACTGAAATCCCCCAGAGATTGATTGAAAAAGTGTTCACCGGGATCCCGGGTTGCAGCCGTTGCCTCGGCAAGCGTCAGGCAGAACAAAACCAGCATCAGGATGGGTCGTGTCATCTATCGCTCCTTAGGGCTTGATAGCCACTAATCCCTTGTTTACTGTCTCATACTAATGCGTGATATCAGAGGCTTGCCCTGTTCCCAAGACAAGGCGCGACGCCAGGCCATCGTCCGCGTTGTTGTGTGTCTTGACAAGGGCGCGCCATTGCCTGCGACACACGCCTAGCGGCCAATGGCCTGGCGTCACGCTGATTTCACGCATTAGTATGAGACAGTACACTAGTTGCTCTCTTCTTTTATGAAGGTCTCCAGATCCTCCAGCGTCACCGGCCCAACCTGACGGGCAACCAGCTCACCTTTGGGATTGACCAGAAATGAGGTGGGCAGACCGGGTACCCGCCCCAGCTCGGTACGTGCTGCCGGCTTGGTCAACAGGATCGGATAGCTAAGAAACTGCTCGTCGACAAAGGTTTTCAGACGGTGCGGATCGATACGCTCCATGGCGACACCCAATACCACCGCATCCTTGTCTTTGTGATTGTTGTGGAACACCTCCAGTTCCGGCAACTCCTCGCGACACGGAGGACACCAGGTAGCCCAGTAGTTGACCAGGACCCACTTCCCCCGATAGTCGGAAAGACGGTAATTTTTGCCGTCCAGGCCTGGCAGTTCAAAATCCACCGGCTCAGCCACTACCGGTTGGATAAACAGCCACAATCCACAGATCAACAGGATACGGCTCAGGGGATTGTTGCAATGCATAGATCTCTCCAGTGGATCGGTATTCGTCTAGGGCTCGTTGTCACTCATTCAATCTGCCCTGGTTTGGACGATCTTTCAGACCGCCATTTTCATGCTTAATTCCGATAAGTTCAATTCAGGTAAACCATAATCGGCAA
>JAHRHW010000524.1 GCA_019100305.1 Candidatus Thiodiazotropha taylori
TGCCAAAAAGCAGGATACCCAACTCTACCGCTCACTGGCTGAGATACAGACCAAACTGGGTGGCCGGGAAGGTCAATGGCGGGTTGCTGAAGCGGAATATCTGATCCGTGTGGCGAATCACCGTGTCAGTTTGATGGGTGATGTTTCAACCGCCCTGGAGGCCCTGAAGTCCGCTGATGAGAGACTCAGTGCCAGTGGTGATCCGGTCTGGTCCGGTGTACGCGAGCAACTGGCGCGTGAGATCACCCAGCTGAAAGCGGTGCCGATTGTCGATCAGGCGGGCATCAGCGCCGAGCTGACAGCCTTGGCGGATCAGGTGGAGCGGCTGCTGCTGCATGACGAGGGAATCGTCCTGATAGCGAATGAGAAGCCGGCTGCAGAAGATGGGTCGGTGGCCAGCGAGGGTCTGGCGCTGGAAAAGATCGTGGATGATCTCTGGCAGGGCTTCAAATCGATGATGGTGATCCGTCACCATGATCGTCCGGTGAGCGCCATGTTACCACCGGAGCAGCGCTACTTTCTGATACAGAACCTGCGTCTGAAGCTGGAAAACGCAAAGGCAGCCTTGATGGGTCAGGATGCCGGCCTCTACCGGGACAGTCTTAACGGGGCGCTGGCGTGGTTGAAGGAGTATTTTCTGATGGAAGATCCGGGTGTCTCCGGATTCAAAGGTCAACTTGAGGTGTTGGTGGCGCGGGATATTGCCCCGCAACTACCGGATATCTCCGCTTCCTTGCGGCTACTGCAGAAACAGCGCCAGCAACTGAGCCAGGGAGGAGCACAGTGAGAATCCTGATTGCGGCCTTTATGGCTCTGTTTGGTGCGGTAGTGCTGTCACTCTGGGTCAAGCAGGATAACGGGTATGTGCTGATCGGTTATGGGCAATGGACCGTGGAGGGTAGCCTGGCCCTGTTCGTGTTGGCAGCGGTTGCTCTGTTTGTCGTGCTCTACATGATCATCAGAAGCGCAATTCATCTCTGGAGTATGCCGCTGCGTATCGCCGGCTGGCGCCAGAGGCGACGGGTATTGAAAGCCCAGCAAGCCCTCACCCGGGGACTGGTGGAGTTGGCCGAGGGTCGCTGGAAAGTGGCGGAGCGGCATCTGACCCGTTTTGCAACCCAGTCGGAGACGCCTCTGCTGAACTATCTTGCGGCAGCCAGAGCCGCACAGCTGCAGGGTGAACATGAGCGGCGCGATGACTACCTGCACCTGGCCCATGAGAGTATGCCCTCTGCCGATGTGGCGGTCGGCCTGACCCAGGCCGAATTGCAACTGGCTCATCAGCAATATGAGCAGGCACTGGCAACCCTGATGCATGTACGCTCCCTCTCCCCCAAACACAGCTACGTGATGACGCTGCTGAAAAAGCTCTATGAAAATCTGGGAGAGTGGCAAAAGCTGGAGGAGATGCTGCCCGAGCTGAAGCGTCGCCGGGTGATCAATGAGCAGGAGTTTCAGAGCCTGGAGCGGCGTGTCTATGGTGAGCGCCTGAAACAGGAGTCGTCCCAGTTAAGTACGCTGGTGAGCTATTGGCAGATCATTCCCAAGGCGGTACGCCAGCAGCAATCGATGCTGCTCGACTACTCCCGCTACATGATGGCGCTGGATGCCGGATCCAGGGTGGAACCGTTGATCGTCAACTCAATCCAGCGTGAGTGGTCTGGCGAACTGGTTGCGTTGTATGGCCAGATCGAGCTGGCAGATGCCTCACAACAGCTCGCCACGGCGGAGGGCTGGTTAAAGCAGCATCCCGAGGATTCAATCCTGCTGCTTACCCTGGCCAGACTCTCCCTGCAGAATAAACTCTGGGGTAAGGGTCGCAGCTATCTTGAGGCGAGTATTGGCATTGCGCCAACCGCCGAGTCCTATCAGCAGTTGGGCGTGCTGCTGGAGCGCCTGGGTGAGACGGACAAGGCGATGCAGTGTTTTCGTTCCGGGCTTGGCCTAGCGCACGAGGAGTCGCAAAGATCGCTGCCGCCAATCAGTGCGCGACCTGCACTGAGTCAGA
>JAHRHW010000525.1 GCA_019100305.1 Candidatus Thiodiazotropha taylori
TGACCGAAGCGGACTATCGTTGGGTTACCGAGCAGATCCTGAAGATTGCCGATGAGTATGCCGATGGCAGGGTTGTCTCCGTGCTGGAAGGGGGTTATGAGCCCTATGCCCTGGCACGCAGCGTGGAAGCCCACATTAGAGTATTGATGGATCTGCATTAGGGCGAATTGAATTCGTGTTAGCTGGTCCTGAGCACGATCAGACCCGCATCACAGCGACCCGGCTTCCCGATGTGCCGTGGCGTCGTACCTCAAGAATCATCGCTGGAACCCCGCGTCCCCGATCGATGATCCGCTCCACCGCATACATGGAACTCAACAGTTTGGGACGGGCATGACGGGAGCCGGTGGCTTCCACGACGCGCATGTTGCCGCCCGTCACGGACTGGTTTACATAGGAGTCGACAACCGCCACATGTCCCGGACTGCGTCTGACTGAATTACCGTCCATCCAGACCAGCAGGTCACCCTGCTGAATAGTGTTCGCATCGTTCACGGCCCGGTTCACTTGGAAGTAGGAGGCGGCACCGGTGTTCCGAACCGTGCTGTCCGAATAGTTTCTTTTGCCGCAGGCGATCAGGTAGTTGGTGACAAAACCCGAGCAGTCGATACCGAGGTGGTCGTCGCAAAAGGTCTGCAGGTTATGTTGATTGATCGTCTGCAACTTGTTCGAACGCACTGCCCACTCCAGTGCCAGCTCATAATCCTGAGGCGCACCTTTACCCATTGCCGCATTGCGGATTCGGTTTTTGTTTTGGTTGAACCAGATGTCGCTGCGCGAACCTCTTGAGACGGCCCGGTAGTCACGTAACTCTTCCGTGCCCTCATCCCAGTCCATCATGAAGTAGTTTCTGAGGGTGACGCTGTGGGTTGTTTCGTGACAGGTTCTTGAGGCCGGGTTATCAACTGCAGACCTGACCCTGAGACGTCGATATCTTTGCATGAACTCTACAGGTGTCGGCATGGTGCTATTCCTTTATTACCGGGTTGATGGATCGATGTTTGATCGGTTTCGCTTTATTCTGTCGGCGAACCGATGCAAGCTCTCTGTTGTGCGCTGTCAGCCAATTGATGCAACTGCTGTCTTGATACTTTCTGCTGCTCGAGGACATCGGTAACACAGCTCTCATTAGTGGATATTTTTGCTACCACCAGATAGACGGCTGTGACCTGATGCGGCTCATCAAGATCCTCATGAACATGAAGCTCTGCGATGAGCGCCCGGGGTTCACTTCCGCCGGATGACTCTGAAATCCGCCACTCGGCCTGGTCACCAAGGTGAAACATCTGCCTGGTTACCACCTCCTGATAATTGAGAGGGAAGGATTGCTGCGAATCACTCAGGATCTCAATCGACTTTCGGCCAGCGCCCACTTTGCGGAGTATCAGCTGATAACCTGCTATACCGGCACAGAGTTTATAGGGCGTGCTGTTCGGATCAGTCGGGTCGGTGAATGACTGACAGTTGTTGAGGCTTGTGAAGACGGACTTGAAACCTGAATCCTGATAGGTGGCGAAACAACCGGACAGGATCACTGCCAGGGTGATGGCCGATATCAGATATGAGGTTTTGCTGTTCTGTTTTGTCATGCTCACGCCTCCATGGTTGTGATTCTAGATTTTTGCAAAATAGCTTAAAGGTAATTTTTAACAATGCAGTAGGCAATTTTTATCATTGCGGCTTTTGCAGGCTAGAGTGCAATGTGTATTGAATACAGTCAGTCGATTCAAAGGGCGGTCGAAGTGTGTGCGCCATGTCTGGTGATACTTGGGTCTCGGCATTTACCCGCTTGTGTCCGAAATGAATAGGTTTCATCTAGCCAGAAAGCTAGGCGTCACTTGATCTTGCAGGGTATGAGTCATGGTAGTGACTCACGATCAAAGATTCAGAATCTGCACAAGGCAAATTAAACATAGCTGAATGGTGCATACTCAAACCCTAATTAGTGGGGCATGGCCCCACCCTTGTATCTCTCCCGATGAATTGTTTAGCTAGCAATT
>JAHRHW010000083.1 GCA_019100305.1 Candidatus Thiodiazotropha taylori
CGGACACCACTACTACTGGATCGGTACACCGGAGTATTGGCAATGGTGGGGTTCCATCTTCTCTGCCATGGAGCCGATTCCATTTTTCATGATGACGGTTTTCGCTTTTAATGTCGTCAATAAGCGTCGTCGCGACCACCCCAACAAACCGGCCATGCTGTGGGCTCTGGGTACCGCCGTGATGGCGTTCCTCGGTGCCGGTGTGTGGGGTTTTCTGCATACCCTTTCACCGGTCAACTACTACACCCATGGTTCACAGATTACCGCAGCGCATGGCCATATGGCCTTCTATGGCGCCTATGTGATGATCAACATTACGATTATCTCCTATGCCATGCCCCTGTTGCGTGGTCGTAATGCAGCCAATCCGGTGAAGTCCCAGGTTTGGGAGATGTGGTCTTTCTGGTTGATGACCATCGCCATGGTCTTCATTACCCTGTTCCTCACCGGTGCCGGTATTCTGCAGGCCTATCTGCAACGCATGGGGGAAAATCCTCAGCCCTTTATGGTGGTGCAGGAGCAGATCTCCCTCTTCTATTGGCTGCGTGAGATTGCCGGCGTGATCTTTCTGATCGGCCTGGTGGTTTACATCGCCAGTTTCTTTGTCGGCCAGAATGACCCGGAGGCTACCACAGCAAGTTGAGAATACCCTCTGAAGGATTAATTCCTTCATTCCAGCGGCCGGCGCAGATGTGCCGGCCTTTTTTTACCAGCTCTTTGAGTGGTCATGACAGTAGATAGATCGGTTAAACAGAGTAACTACCCGCCGGGCGACTTGGCGATATGGATCTTCATCCTGGCGGAACTGGCGGTGTTTGCAATCTTCTTTGCCGCCTATGCGTTTACCCGGCTACAGCATGTGGAGCTATTCAATGAATACCAGCTGACATTGGACCGGGAGGCGGCATTGATCAATACCCTGGCGTTGATCACCAGCTCCTATTTTGTGGTTCGTTCGGTAAGTGCCATAAAGCTGGACGATCGCGAGCGTTGTGTCCACTGGCTGCTGGCAGCGCTCACCATGGGACTGCTGTTTCTGATTGTTAAAACTTTCGAATATGTGCAACATTACAGTGAGGGGGTCAATCTCAGTAGTAACATCTTTTATATGTTCTATCTCTCTCTGACATTTTTCCATTTCATGCATGTCATCATGGGGATGGTGATCCTTGCGGCGATCGCAGTGATGGCAGCCAGGGGGAGATACAGTCGCCAGGAGCATACCGGAGTCGAGAGCGGTGCCTCATACTGGCATATGGTCGATCTGGTCTGGTTGATTCTGTTTCCTCTCGTCTATGTGATGCGGTGATCGAATCATGAAACAACTCAGCGACTATCTTGGCATTCGTCCCTGCACCCTGGTCTATCTGTTATTGATCTTCTTCAGTCTGACCACCTTTCTGGTCGGTCAGATGGGATTCAGTGGTCTTGGAATGTCACTGTTGGTGTTGTTTCTGGCCTTGATCAAAGGGCAGTTGGTAGGAAGCTATTTTATGGGCCTTGGCAGTGTCCGCGGATTATGGCGCTGGCCGGTTTTTATCTGGTTGTTCATTCCGGGAATCCTGATCGGAATGGCCTTCACTCTATCTTATCAATGAGGTGCCCGGTTTGAACGAGTTACCCTTCTATAAACCCCAGGGGAATGAGATCGAGTTGTTTGAGCATGCCTATCGTCATCAACTGCCCCTGTTGATCAAGGGGCCTACCGGGTGTGGCAAGACCCGTTTTGTCAATCACATGGCAGCCCGCCTGGGGCGACCCGTCTATACCGTATCGTGCCACGATGACCTGACAGCGGCCGACTTGGTGGGGCGACACTTGATTGGTGAAGGAGAGACCTTCTGGAGTGATGGGCCCTTGACCCGGGCGGTTAGGGGGGGAGCGATCTGCTATCTGGACGAAGTGGTGGAGGCGCGCAAGGATACTACGGTTGTGCTCCATCCACTTACCGACGATCGACGCATTCTTCCAATCGAGCGTACCGGTGAGATCCTGCATGCGCCGCCGGAGTTTATGCTCATCGTCTCATACAATCCTGGCTACCAGAATCTACTCAAGGGTTTGAAACCAAGTACCCGCCAGCGCTTTCTGGCTACCCGCTTCGACTTCCCGGAAGCCGAACTGGAGCAACAGATACTGGTCAGCGAAACCGGTGTTGATGCAGCCCTTGCCAAACGTTTGGTGACTCTGGCCAACGCCTTGCGCGCACTCAAGGATCATGATCTGGAGGAGGCGGCTTCTACCCGCCTGCTGGTCTATACCGCTACCTTGATTGAAGGGGGGTACGCTCCGTTGGAGGCGTGTCGCGCCGCCCTGGTCGAGCCGCTGAGTGATGATGAGGAGACGGTTGCGGCGCTGATGGATGTTGTCGAGGTTACCTTCGGTGGCTGAATCGGATCGACAGCTTGAGGCCGTCGAGGGTAAAACGCTGGCTGTGATCAGTGAAGGTCTCTATCTGCTGAATCTACTGTTTCCTTTGCTGCCACTGCTTGCGCTGGCCTGGCTTTGGCTGCGCCACAGGGGTAGTGCTACTGGTTTGCTTCTCAATCACCTGCGTCAGGCATTCATCGGTGCCGTTATCGCAACTCTGCTCTTCACTACGGCAAACCTGTTGATCATTATTCTGGGCGGTTATCATTCTCTGCACGCTTTGATTATTTTCGAGCTCTACTACATCATCTGCGTTCCCCTGTTACTGATTCCGGGTCTGCTTGGTCTAATCAAAGCCATGGCGGGGCAGACCTATCGATTTCCCTTGATCGGACGGCTTGATGTTTAAGCGCAGTTCCACCCTGCAACGTCGACGCGCTCTCTTTCAGGCGGCGTTCTTTTGTCTGTTTATCCTTGCGCCACCCCTCGATCTGTTTCGCTTCGACTTGAATCTCAATCATTTCATTCTGTTTGGCAGCCACTGGACGCTCGGCTTGGACGCACTGATCGAGGGGGAGATCAGCTCTATTGAGGGCAGTCTCAACATCATCCTGCGTGGCTTTCTGCCCCTGCTGTTGGTCGTTGGTGGATTGATCTGGGTCGCTTGGCGTTTCGGCCGCTTCTACTGTGGTTGGCTCTGTCCCCACTTCTCGGTCGTGGAGATGATCAATCGACTTATGTTTTATGCCAGTGGTAAGCAGAGCCTGTGGGAGCGTCAATCGCTGCCCCGGCGCCAGGCGGATGGAACGGTGGTGAAATTTGACTGGCGCTACTGGCCCCTTACCCTGCTGGCAGCTGCCTTTTTTGCGCTACTTTGGGCAGTGGTGCTGCTCACCTATCTGTTGCCTCCCAAGGAGATCTATTACAATCTGCTGCATGCGTCGTTGACGCCAAATCAGGCCCGTTTCATTGGTGTGGGCACGCTGCTGCTATTTATAGAATTCACTTTTGCCCGGCATCTCTTCTGTCGTTTTGGCTGTGCAGTTGGGCTGTTTCAGAGTCTCGCCTGGATGGCCAACGACCGGGGGCTGGTCGTCGGCTTCGATCGAAACCGGGCAAGGCTTTGTTCAAACTGCAACAATGCCTGTGACAACATCTGTCCGATGCGCTTGAAGCCGCGCTCGATCAAGCGACGCATGTTCACCTGTACCGAGTGTGCTCAATGCATTACGGCTTGCGAGCAGGTGCAGGGACCACTCAATCAGACGTCACTGCTCAAGTGGGTCAGTGATGCTGAGGCCGTTGCCGTGGCAACCAACCGGCCTGCAGCAGAGGAGAACGGCAAGTCTACAGACAGATCGATGCCGTGCAATGGTGGCCACTGATGGAAGAGCGGGTAGGTGAACTCTGGCATCGGCTGATTACACGCGCTGCGCAGAGTCGTTACCCGGAAGCGGCCGTCACCCTGCAGCAAGTGAGTACCAGTACCGGTATTCTGTTTCGAGCGCTGGGAGGGGATGGTGGTTTACAGGTTGAAGCCGCCCATGCGACAGAACACACCGCAAGACGTAGCCTGTTGCATCGCATTGCCGGGGACAATAAGAAGGTCGAACTGGCGTGGCGCGATGAGCAGTCTCTTCGGCTGCCCGCGGTGATTGATTTCTTTTCAACACCTCAACTGAATCGGGATCTCTACCGCTGGCTGGTGGTCCTTTCGGTGGGCGAACAGCTGCAGGATGAGCCCTGGTTCAATCGTAATCAACGTCTGACCTGTAGAGTGCTGGAGCTCTACCCCGGCATCCGGCCGCTCTATCAACGTTTGGTGTCGGCTCATCTGGCGCAGCGTCTGCAGCCGCCCTCCCATCAGTCAGCGGAAGTGGCACAGGAGTCCGCCATACGCCAGGCGCTGCTTGAACCGGGCAGCATTCAAGATCTGCCTCAGGCGCCCCGGCCACCGCAACCCGTACCACTCTGGCTTCACCCCTGCCCACCCGTCAGCATGAGTCGGAGACAAAACCGGGATAATCCTGAGAGCAGTGGCGGCGGTGGAGCTAGAGCGCTGGAATCGGAGGCTAAGCGTCTGGCAGAAGAGACAGACCAAAAAGAGACCAAGGGGCGGGGCCTGGTCACCATTCGCATGGAGAACATCTTTACCTGGGGTGGCTTTCTTAAACTCGACCGGGATGCGGAAGAGAATGAGGATTTGGAGAGCGCTGCCGATGCAGCTGAGGATATGGATCTGATCACTATCAGCCGTGATGCCAGGGGCTCTGCTGGAAAGCTGCGTTTTGATCTCGATCTTCCGGCCGCAGCAGAGGATGACCTTGTATTGCATGAAGGTATCCTGTTGCCGGAATGGGACTTCAAAAAACGCCAACTGAATCCTGATCTGTGTCGCCTGGTACCGATGTTGGCGGCAGATGCGGGTAGCGGTACACTGCCTCCCCATCTCTACCGGACAGCTAAAAAGCTTAGGGCACAATTTCAGTATTTGGCGCCTTCACGCAAGTGGTACAAAGGCCAACAGGATGGTAGTGAGATCGACCTGGATGCCTATTTGCGTTTTGCCACCGATCGCATCGCTGGCCATGCCTCTACTGACAACGGTCTCTATCGCCAGTTGAAAGTGGGATCCCGTGATCTGGCCTGCCTGCTGCTGGCGGACCTTTCACTCTCCACAGATACCTGGGTGGACAACCATGCCCGGGTGATCGATGTGATCCGTGACAGCCTGTTCCTGTTTTCTGAAAGTCTATCCGCTACCGGAGATGCCTTTGCCATCTATGGCTTCTCTTCCCGTAAACGGGATCCTATCCGTTTCCATCAGATCAAGCGATTTGATGAACAATACAATGCTGCTGTTCGTGGACGCATCCAAGCCATCAAGCCCGGCTACTATACCCGTATGGGAGCGGCAATTCGTCACAGCACCTCGATCCTCGAACAGCAACCATCGGAGCGCCGCCTATTGATGATACTCAGTGACGGTAAGCCTAACGATTTGGATAAGTATGAGGGACGATACGGTATCGAAGATACCCGTGAGGCTGTGCGTGAAGCTCGTGCAGAGGGTTTGGAGCCGTTCTGTGTCACCATCGACAGTAAAGCCAACGACTATCTGCCCCATCTGTTCGGTTCGACTGGCTACGTGGTTATCCGTAAACCGTCGGAATTACCTCGTGAACTGCCGCGTCTCTATGCCAAACTGACAAGCTGAATCTTTCGCCAGAGAACGATCGAGCCTGAAGCCGATAAATCCCGGCTTTAACATGGTTGGATGAGGTCTAAAGTGTGTTAGGTTTGTCTACGCTTAACAGTTTTTGTCAGAGACTTTTTATGAACCAGTCCTACTTCTCATAAAGGCTTGTGAGTGGCGGCAGTTTGCTGCAACTGCAGTGCTCTTTGATGCATGATGCTGCGAGTATTGAATGAGAAAAGTGGATGCCCAGTCAGCACTATCGAACAGGTCAGGCCGGCGATGGTGATGAGCTGCACATAGATGAAAGGCTCTATTCTGTTCTTTCATTGAGCCTTACCCTGATGGATACAGGGGTATGATTTACAAATCCTTGATATTCATTCCTATGTCGTATCATGCGGGAAATGCTCGATCAAGATAGAGCGCACCGGTGTGGTGCAGCCTCGATAGAGGCTGATGGATTATGTGACAAATGTGTGTGATTTCAGCTTATCGGGAAGTTGTCCTGCTGTGTTTTACATCAAAGAAATAGTCATAAACCGGACCAGGAAGAGTGCTACACTTGGTTGACACAGAGAATATGAAGTGACTCATTATGCTCAAGTTTCAGGAGCCACCAAAAGAATACAACGATGTCTTTCTGGAAGAGACTGACAAACCGCTGCCCAAGGTTCTCAATCCCAATACCCGTTACATGTTTCTGAGTACCATCGCCAAGGGTGGAAAGTCCTTGATCAAGACCTGCAAGGATATGCATCTGAACCGGGTGGTTGCCTACAAAACCCTCCGTTCCGAATTTGTCGATGATGAGATAGAGAATATCCGTCTGCTTCGGGAAGCTCGGGTTTCTGCCATGCTACAGCATCCGAACACGGTGCCCATCTATGAGATCGGCCGGGATAATCGTGGGCACTACTATTTCACAATGAAACTGGTGCATGGCTATACGCTGCGGGAAATACTCAATTACCGTGAACGTTATGACCTGACTCAGCTGATCGAGGTCATCGTGCAGATCGCGCACGCATTGGGCTACGCCCATGTGCATGGTGTCGCTCATCGTGACATCAAGCCCGAGAATATCCTGGTCGGACCCTACAATGAAGTGCTGTTGATGGACTGGGGGCTGGCCAAGGTCTGGAGAAAGGATGGCAGTACCCTGGAAGAGCCGGGGGAGAGTAAAGTCGTGGTTGATGGTGATAAATCGATCACCGGCTATGGCAAGCTGCAAGGTACGCTCTGCTATATGTCCCCAGAGCAGATCCGGCGTGATCCGGATATCAGCTTCAGTACCGATATCTACAGTCTGGGTTCTGTCCTCTATGAGCTGCTGACAGGAAAGACTCCCTTCGACAGTGACAAGACCTATGAAATTCTTGAAATGGTGGAGAGCCGGCAACCGGAGAGGCCTTCGGAAATGAGTAAATACCCGGTGCCAAAAATGCTTGAAGATCTCTGTATGAGATGTCTGTCCAAGGAACCCGCTTCAAGACCGGATTCGATGGGCGAGGTGATACGCACCCTGGAACATGAGTGGGCAAGCGTGAAGTGAGCGATCAGGGGCTTAGGTCTCTTGGTCCTTGATTTAAAATAAAAAAACCGGAGCGGCTAAGCCGCTCCGGTTTTTGATTGCGTTTAATCAGAGTCGGATCAGCCAAGCGCTTCTTTGGTGATCTTGACGATGATTGCGGCAACCTTATAGGGATCCGCATTGGATGCCGGGCGACGATCTTCCAGACGCCCTTTCCAGCCATCCTCAACCGTTCCAACCGGAATACGAATCGACGCGCCACGGTCGGAAACACCGTAACTGAACTGGTCGATGGACTGGGTCTCATGCTGACCGGTCAGGCGCTGTTCATTGTGTGCACCGTAGACGGCGATACAGGGGCCGACATTCTTGCCGAACTCGTCGCAGATCTTGGTGAAGATCTCTTCATCGCCGGATTCGCGCATAGGACCATTCGAGAAGTTGGCATGCATGCCCGAGCCATTCCAGTCGGTATCACCCAGCGGCTTGGGATGCCAGTCGACTGCCAGGTCATACTTCTCTGCAGTACGTTCAAGCATGTAGCGGGCCAGCCAGATTTCATCACCGGCGGTTTTGGCGCTCTTGGCGAAGATCTGGAACTCCCACTGACCAGCTGCTACCTCGGCATTGATACCCTCCACGTTCAGACCGGCCTCCAGACACATATCCAAATGCTCTTCGATCAGCTCGCGGTTATAGGCGTTGCGCGCGCCGACTGAGCAGTAGTAAGGGCCCTGAGGTGGAGGGTAACCACCAGCCGGGAAGCCTGGCGGGAGGTTGGTAACGGGATCCCAGAGGAAGTACTCCTGCTCGAATCCGAACCAGAAATCATCATCGTCATCTTCGATGGTGGCCCGGCCGTTGGAGGGGTGCGGGGTGCCATCGGCGTTGAGGACTTCGGTCATCACCAGGTAAGAATTTTTACGCGCCGGATCAGGAATAACCGCGACTGGCTTCAGCAGACAGTCAGATGCGCTGCCCTCAGCCTGTTCGGTCGAGCTACCGTCAAACGACCACATCGGGCAGTCTTCCAGTTTACCGCTGAAATCGGAGCGGACCATGGTTTTACTTCGCAGGCTCTGGGTCGGCTTGTAGCCGTCGAGCCAAATATATTCCAGCTTACTTTTCATACTTTATATATCTCCAAACGAAAGATCAGAATTACGTTTTGGCGTAATGCGATAGAAATCAATGACGGTATTTCGTGCAAGATTTCCGGCGGACAACATGGTCATGATCAGGCCTCTCTGGGTGCACCAATCGGATAGAGCGTGGAGTGCAGTTTGTTTCCGATTAAGCCAATGTGCCTGAATACGCCGTCGATCACAGCTAGCGCGATCTCAGAGCAGCATCATCCATGCCACTTTCTTTTTTCGTTTTATAAACAGGTAGATAGGAATATTTTAGAGTGCCAAACGTGTTGGGTTCGCCCTGTAATGGTGCGTGCGCTCTATTTGAGTGCACTATATTGGTGCGCTAGAGGATTTTATTGAGCAAAAGCTTGGGAAGGGACAGAAAGCGGGAAATCAGGTAGAAGTAGCAGTAGGGGGTGTTATGCAGAATGATAGCGATGCTGCTGTTGCGGAAGATCTTTTTCGACACTGCAAAGCTGATGAGCACGAGTAAGAGGGCAAAAAACAGGGCTGCAAAATGGGCTTTGTTCAGAAGAGCGCCTATCAATAACAGATGGATCACTACGAATACGACAGCGGCAATGGCGACCTTCGATTCCAGGAATCTGTTCAAGCCCTGAAAATCCCCGATACCATGCCATATCTCCCGTTTGCAGAATTGCAGCAGAGTTTTCGGGAAACCGTCGTGAATGGCCTGCAGGTCCCTGTCTATGACGACTTGAGCTCCCCGGTTACGTGCTCGGACGCAAAACTCAAAGTCTTCACCGGTGGTCAGCGATTCATCGAACCCGCCGATCTTGTTGAAGCTTGACTTGCTTAAAATTAGGTTGCCGCCGTTGATGTAGGTAACCTCTTTTTCCGACAGTGGCTCAAACCAGTATTTGTCCAGATTGCTGGGATCTTCCGGAATCATGTAGCGTGAACCAGTGATAAGGTAGTGGTCGCGTATCTCCGTGTAACGTTGTTTCATTGCCAGTGCCCAGTCCCGGGTCAGGCGAACATCCGCATCAATGAATGCGATGACTTCGGCAGCAGCGCTGGCAACACCAAGATTTCGTGCCTTGGAGATGGAGTCTTTAGGAATTGTGACCAGGTTTACACCTGCTTGCCGGGCCAGTTCTGCTGTGTCATCGGTTGAACCGTTATCCACCACGACAATCTCGAGATCCAGGTCATACAAATTTTGACGTATGGATTCGATCAGGTTGCCGAGATGCGCCGTTTCATTGTACGCAGGGATCACGACAGATAGTTGTGGTTGCCTCCCTGGCGTGTTGTCACTTGGCATATCGATAGGCTGTCAGCGAATAGAGCACTGGGTGCTTTTTTAAGATGAGCGCTAGTTTAACGTAATTACCGCATCTAATCATCTATAAGAAAAGACTAAAAAATGGTTGGTATGGCGATGAAATAGGCTACTTGGATCCAAGGGGTTTTTGTTGCGATTTTGTGATCTGACTATGAACCTTTAGATTGAATTGGAATTGAATCTTGACGTCTGCTTGTATGAGTGATCCGGAGATTTCGTGACGTGAGATTGTCTGGTTTAGAGACCTGGTGGTGTCTTTATGGATAACCTTGAACCCAGGTCTGTATGTCAAAGCCGTGGTAACGTTTACTGTATAAAATTAATACCCGGTTTTATTGCCTTAAGCGCAATTTTCTTTGTTTTGCTGATGTAATTAAGCTCGATCATCTATTTAACTGTCGCGGTGTATCAACTTCTGTGAGGTCAACTGGACAAGGGGTGCGGTTGTTGAAACATTTAAACGGCGTTAGCAGTTGTGCTGGTGAGCTTACCGTTTGAATGATTTCTGAGCGGGTCTCTTCTGGTGTCCTGTTGATCAAATCTGAGTGACGATGGTCTGTGGTTGGAAGCAGGTTAATCAGCGTGATCCCTATTTGAATTATTGCTATTTATCGCTAGGCATCGATATCCGACGGTGACTACCGTGATTTGTTAATTTTCGTTAATTGATGGGGTCTGATATGGTGGATTTGTCCTGAAATGGTGACTGATATGATTTTGCAAAAAAGCAATCAATATCTGGTTTTGTATTGAATTAACTATTTAGTGATGGCAGAGAAAAGAATTTAAATACTAAACGTGACTGAATATCCTGAACTATGGGCCATTTTATTGAGCTGGTTTTATTACAGGAACTAGAATGAGAGAGGTCCTGATCATTCGGATTTCGATGTAGACGACTGTTTTTCCATTAAAGGCACTTGCTCTTATGGAAAGCCTAATGATAACTCATAAGCCGCGCCAGGTGGTATCTGGTGTAATTTGATTTGTTTCACTCGAAGTCACCATTGGAACGGGGGTCATTTGAGCTTACTGCTCTTTGCTACCCGTAGGTTGAGACTGATTACAAGATCCTCATAGAGTGTTTCTTGTGGCGACTGGAGGGGCAGTTTTACTCTAGAGTCGCCTGTGTCCACAGTCTGGTTGGTTTGGCATAGGGCGGGCTGCAGGATCTGTAGAGCGCCTGCAATAAAATAGATTACTGATAAAAATCAGTAGCGCATAAATATTGGCAGAAACAGTAGAGTTGATGTTGGGGTGGTGATGGGAGTTCGCGTCAAGCATGTGGATATTGCGAAAGGTATCTCAATTACCTTGGTTGCTATGTTTCATACCAAGCTGAGAATCTTTGTTCCTGATATTGTGGATCCCTTGTCTCTTTTCAGGTTGCCCCTGTTTTTCTTTTTATCCGGCATCTTCTTTTCATGGGCGGCAGCTCCTGGGGCATTTGTAAGCCACAAATTCGAGGCGCTTTTGAAGCCCTACCTGGTAGTTCTGTTAAGCCTTTTTCTGCTGGGTTTCCTTTCTGGTGAGGATGGATTGGCGGAGCGGCTTGTGGGTATATTTTATGGCGTCGGTGATACGATCGAATGGATACCGATGTGGTTTCTACCGCACCTCTTTGTTGTGTTCCTGTTCGCTTATGGGTTATTCCGTTGGTTAAAGTTTTCAGATTGGTCAATTGGTGCAAAAGCACTCTTTTTGCTGATTTTGTTAAGCGTTGGCTCAAAATTTATTGGTGTATTTTGGTACAGGGAGGTCAATCTTCTTGGTGATGGCTATCAGTTGCCAGGCCTTCCTTTCTCATTTGATATCCTGTTGATCACTTCTGTCTTCTTTCTGTTCGGTTATATGATGAGAGATCAAGTGATCAATTTTAAACCGAATATTTGGTTGTTTCTGCTTGCGGTTGTTGTATTTCTCATTATCGAGACACTTACTGATGCCCGGATCATGCTTAACAAGAGACAGTATGATTTTCCTCTCTACGCTACCATAGGAGCGGTCTGCGGTGGCTATGTTGTTATCACGTTTTCCTGGTTGATCTCGAAGAGTGAGTGGATCAGTATCATTCCTCTTAGGCTGGGTGAGGCGAGCCTGTTTATTCTTATTTTTCACAACATCATCAATACACTTTTCTACAACTATTTTTCCGAAGGTATCGTTGATGTTCAGTTATTGACTGGGATCGCTTTTCTCTGTTTTGGCTTAAGCGTTTCCATTCCACTGCTTATCCGATGGGTTGTTATTAAAAGTGACCTTCTGGCGCTTCTTTTTCTGCCGGCAAAAGTCAGGTAGAGAGTAGATCCAAGTAAAGAGTGCGGGTCTGATTACCTGCTTTTCAGTTGTGCGCTGGTCAGACTTGTTGTGCCATCCCTCAAATACTCTATTTTAATCGTCTGGCCTTGTTTCAGGGATTTGAGTGATTTGGACAGATCCCGCAGACCTTTTATGGGGGTCTGATCAATTCTGACAATGATGTCGAGCTTTTTGAGGCCCGCTTTGTCAGCTGGAGAGTTGGGTACCACGCCATCCAGGCGGTAGCCATCACCTTGATAAGTAAAGTCAGGGACAGTGCCAAGAGAGACTTTGCGTTGCTCGGATGACTTACGAGGTTGTTGGATGCCAGCCAATTGAATTGTCATCGGGTCTTCACGGGCCGCTAAGTACTCCACGACCTGTTTACTGACTTCGGCTACCTTGATCATGCCGTCAATATCGAGCTTTTCAGCCGTATCCCCTGGTCTGTGGTAGTCCGTATGAGGCCCTGAGAAGAGTTGTACTGCCGGGATTCCAGCTTCATGGAAACTGATCTGATCACTGGCATCGAGGGGTTCATTGACCAACGCAGTCTCTATGCCAGTAACAAAACCAATGCCTCGGAAGATATGGGGCCACTCTGAAGCACTTTCTGCGCCGAGCACAATGAGTTTGTTATCGAATAGACGACCGACGGTGTCAAGATTCAGCATGCCAATCGTATTGGTGGCTGGATACCTTTGTTGGTGCCTTACATAGTACTTTGATCCCAGGCGACCCGCTTCCTCACCGCTGAAGGCAACAAATACGATATTACGATCGGGTTTGAGGTTCTTGGTCAATATCCTTGCCAGCTCAAGCATCACGGCAATGCCGCTGGCATTGTCATCTGCCCCAAAATGGATCTTGCCCCGATTGTTTTCCCGCACATCGGGCCAGCCAAGGCCCAAGTGATCGTAGTGCGCTCCAATCACGAGGTTTTGCTTTGAGAGTTGCGGGTGTCTGCCAGGAATAACACCGATGATGTTTTTCAATCGATGTGATTTACCCTGCTCGTCAGTCGCATCGAAGTACTGAAAATAGTCCTTTTGCTCGCCACCGGGTGTCAACCCCGCCTTTTTGAATGCAGCAGCTATGTAGTCTGCTGCCAGATCCAGACCTTTTGAACCCAGTCCTCGTCCCTGCAACTGCCGATCGCTCAGATAGCTTACGGTTTGCATCATCTTCTGCGGTTCGTACTCAAGCACCGGCTCGACCAGTGGTGAGGAAGATGCCAATTTTGCTCTTGCTGCGCCCGGAGTGAAAACTCGACTCATCGGTGAATTTGCCACCGGCCAGCGTCCCTTTAGGCTGTTTTTGGGTTCTGTGCCACTGAAGGCCAGG
>JAHRHW010000084.1 GCA_019100305.1 Candidatus Thiodiazotropha taylori
CTACCGCTGTGGGTTGTATGGATGCCCTGGCAAGGCGATTTAACTTGAATCCTCTGGCCGATTGACTCAGAGGGTATCTGATGGCCTCCGCCAGCTGTGTATACCACCAGGGAGAGGGTCGACAACGACGGACACTTCCCGATACACAGCGGTAGCGAAACAGCCACTCCCGCCACACACTGCGAGCAATGTCCAACACGCCCTGCTCCAAGCGTGCTACAAAATCAGCAACCCGGTAGTTGAGAAACAGGGAGCTTGGAGCCTCCCCACTCTCGGTTTCTGTGGGACCAACCCGTATACGATGGGCTTTCTCAATGACACCTAGCGGCAGGCCAAAGGCGCCATCTTCAGCGATCTGTATTGTCTCAAATACCTTACCTTGCCGGTCGATCAGTGTGATCTCGACCTGAGGTTTTTCATCTTCTTTGTTGAGTCCTCGAAGAACGAGTTTTGAATTGATGCCCTTGCTACTACCTGAACCTTTCTGCTCACTTGCCATATCCGTCACTCCTTGATGATTGGTAGGAATCCATAAAGGCGGGGACTACTCCATCAAATTTAAAAACATCTCATGCTGGCAGTAGTATCAACATCCTTATTTATTCCTGATTTCAGAAAACACTGCATTCACCAGTAAAAACATTAGCCGTAGTTTTGTCTCTATCAAGTGTGAAAACAGGAAAATGGTATTATTACCATTACGGTTGACGGCGGAGGCTCAGCGCGGTAACCAATCAGCCAGAGAGACCTTTAGTGGTATGACAAAAACAGAAAACACCAGATAAATTGAGTTGTTTTTTTAATCCATCCAATCTGTAGCGATGGGATAATTAAACAATGAAAAGATTGGCTTTATGGATCGTGCTAATCGTCCGATACTCATTGTTGATCACTCTCTTCAGGCAGAAACAGACTTCCCGCTGGTGCTGGAGTCAGTTCCTGTGGTGAGTTAACAGGATTGGTTGAGCCGCCTCCTGCAGATGCGGTCTAACTGCTTCTGTAGCGCTGATATGCGGTGTAAGCAAGCGCGCCTACTGCTGAAACCCAACCCCATTTCAAGGCCTTTTCACCTAGTTTGCATCCGGATTAACCGCCCAACAGGTTTCCTGCCAACCCGCCAGCTAATCCGCCGGCGAAACCACTGGCAGCGCCACTGCCGAGTAGTTGCCCAAATAGTTTATTCATGTCTGCCATGGTTGTAGGTTCCTTTCAATAGGTTTATGACTAACGGGTAAAACAGGAAATGGCCACAGAAATGGAGTTGATTTGTTTGCTAGCCTGATGCATCACCACAATCACAAGTAGAGCGGTATCGTGTTAACCATCAATTGATGCCAAATTCTCCTATTAGTCTGTTAATCGATCAGAAATTTACGTCGAAGATTGACGAAATGTGTTGAAAAGCAGTGAATCAGACTTTTCGGATCATAAGGCTTGTCTCCCCCTCCAACCACCCAACACCCTGAGCTTTGACGAGATTGAGTTTTAGGGTTTGCCTTTCTCAAGAGGCTTCAGGTTTTTGATGTTATGATATAACATTACATTATTTGTAAGACAAAGTTGCACTTAAGATGAGCAATCCTGAATTATTGGCCTCGACACCCGCTGATTCACCTCATATCAGTAGCGATCAGCCGGATATATTGTGCGATATCATCAATCCCGGTGTGAATCTTTGTCTCTGGCAACGCCCTTCCCAAGCGGCGATTGTTGAAGAACTTTTCACACTCCCTGCTTTAGCCCTGCCGGACGTGCGTTGCACGACATCATTGAAATCGTTCGACAACGACGTCAGTACGCTTTTGCAGCAACAGGACCTTGATCCATCAGCCTTTAAAAACTGGCGCATCGACCTGCGTCGGGTGGCAGAACACTATTTCAGTATCAGCAAGAGTCGCAATGTGACCATACGTCTGGTGACCACCAATGAAGACGATTGTCCCCGCTTCCATGTGGACCAGACCCAGCTCCGCCTGCTCTGTACCTATCGTGGGCCTGGTACGGAGTGGTTGAACGACCAACAGGTCGACCGTGCGGCACAAAGGTCTGGAGCACCCAATGAAGAGATCATTCGTTATGGCGAACCGAGCGAGTTCGAACCTTTCTGGGTGGGCATCATGAAAGGGAATGCCTACCCGGGAAACGCGGGACACGGTCTGGTACATCGTTCCCCCCAGATCTCGGGTTCAGACAAGACCCGTGTATTATTCTGCCTTGATAGCTGATGATGTCCCATAACAATCTAAGCGAGTCTCAAACGAGCACAGCATCTCCGACTTGGCGACGGGTGCCGGAACTTGAAGATCTTGTCGAAATCTTCGATCCCGAAGTGCAGGTCTGTAGCTGGCAACGGGAGATCGATCCCGCCATAGGTCACTACCTGTCTGCTCTCAATCAGACAAGTGAATTACAGGTCATCGAAACCATGTCGCCTGCCAGTCAGCCAGGTTTGGGGCGCCTGCCGGAAGCAATCGAGCGAGCCTCATTGGACGAAGACTTGGCATTTCTGGGTGAAGTGGTCTGTGAGTTGATGGGTTGCTCTGAGGTCGGCCTGCGTCTCGCACGAATCGGTCGCGCCATGTGCCCTGGCTGGCACATCGACCGAACCAGCATCCGGCTTGTCTCTACCTACCAGGGCCCGGGAACAGAGTGGCTGGACGATCAGAGTATCGAGCGCACTGACCTCAACGCTGAGCGGCATCAGGACAACTCATTTATTCAGGCTGCCGAAGGCGAGATTGTGCTACTCAAAGGCGCCCTCTGGCAGGACAATGAAACCCTCGGTGCCGTGCATCGTTCACCGGAGATTGCCCCCGATACCGCATTGCGAACAGTGGTGACGCTCGATCCACTGTGGCGCACATGAGTTAGTTGAACTCAGATCATTGGGGAATGACTCGATTTAATCAAAAGCGCATTTTTACCTTACTGACATTATGGTTAAACAACTGCACCCTGATAGGCATTGCCACAACCCATCTGGTACCGAGAAATCAGCTACCGTTGGCATAATATGTAATGTTATAATGTTGCTTTATTCAGAATTCAATTCCTATTAAACAGGGTTCAGCATCCACAAGACAGCAGACTAAATGTAATGCATTCAATGCCATGAGATGTATCAACAGTCATTACTGTAACTGTAAATCACAGCGTTCCATTAATGCTGTGTTGATCCTGCTGTTTCTGTTGGCGCAGTCTGCAACCCTGCTACATGCTGAAGTTCATGATTTTCATGACCATGAAGAGTACTGTGATACTTTCAAGAGCCTGGAAAAACACCACTACTTGATAGGTGTCTCGGCGATTCAAATCAGCCATGTTCCCCAGGACAGAGCTGAAACCACCTTTCATCGAGCAAAAACATCCCTGCACAGTTCGCAGTTTTATGAGGCTCGCGCCTCACCTGCCCTGATCTCCTCGCTCAGCTAAAACACTGATTTCCTGGATCTTCCGTAACGAGGATAAAGCCTGACCTGATTCGTACACGTTCAGTATTCGCTGCTTTATCGGATTGCCGGATCTCATTCTGTTGATACGGTCGGTGGAACATATCGCTACCGACAAAGGCCTGTCTCTAAGACCAGCTTGGAGGCTCGACCTGACTGGAGTTAAAATGAAACACACTTCAAAACTATTCTTCGCATCCGTACTGTGCACTCAGGCATTTCTGTTTAATGGCTGTGGTGGTTCCAGTAGCAACAATTCATCCGACGATGAAACCAACCTAGGCCTGCCGGCCGAGATGCAGCTGATCATGCTGAATGCTCTCACCGGAGCCTACTACAGCTTTGACAGCACAACCGAGACTCGCACCGACATCAATGAGATGGCGGCCGCCAGCCAGGACAGTGCCGTGCAGAATCTGCAGATCACTGATGTTTCAACCATCGGACACTTTTTTCATTGGCCGGACTTCAGACTCTCCGGTACGGAAGAGCTGCTGGATCTGAAATACCTGCTCATGGTGCCGGAATACACCCCGGGCGACCCCATTGATGCAGACCAGTTTGTCCAGCTCACTCACCTTCACGACGAGGAACTGGCCGCCCATAGTGCGGAAGAGTTTCGTGATCCCGAAGCGGGAAGTGCCATAGCCGCCGGTCTTGAACGGCTGAACACCTTTGTTACCAAGCAGGCAGAGCTTGAAGAGGAAATTGCTGAAGTCATACCCGCTGACCAACAGCTGTGCCGTGCCTATATCGACCCCTATCTGGAGTTTGAGCTTGAGCAAGAGGCTGGTGCAGAAGAAGGCACTGGAGGCGAGGAGCATGCTCATGGTGCACTGGTGCACTTTGCTCTGACCCAGAGTGGTCGCGTCTACTTTTACGAGGAGCATGAGGGTGCGCTTGAGGAGCTGCAGGGTTTTGTTACCCTCGATGATGTGGTGACGATCAGTGATTGCAACCGAACCACAATTGGCCGTGTCAGTGAAGACGGTGTTCTCATTTTTATTCCCGACACACAACTCCTCTATCTGGTGGATGCCCATGGTGGCGATTTCCATCAACACTCAACCTGGTCTACATCGTCCCTGATGCCGGAAGGTGTCAATGCCGACATGATGGCAATCATTGGCAGTGGTGGAGAGCACGACCACGATCACGAGTAAGCCCATCGTTAATCTGTAACCTGTCCCGGCATTAAACTGTGCCGGGATAGGACTGGTACTGAGTCATGAGAAAACTAGGTTTGAGCATCATCGCACTGCTGAGTGGAATCGCTTCGGCAGACGAGAAGCTCGATTCGATCACAGTCTACGGTTCACAAGGTGATGCGCAACAATCACAGGATGCCGAGTCCCTGCGTAAAGGTGCAACCAATTCAACCTTGGGTGGCTATCTGGACAGTTTGCCCAATGTGGACTCTGCCAGTTACGGTGAAGCCGTCGGCCGCCCTGTGATTCGCGGGATGAGCGGTTATCGGGTAAAAATTCTGCACAATGACAATCATCTGAGCGATCTATCCGCAATGAGCCAGGACCATGCAGTTGCAGTAGCTCCACGTGCCTCTGAGCGTATTCAGCTGCTCAAAGGTCCGGCTTCGCTTCTCTATGCAGCGCAGGCTGGTGGCGTGATAAAGATCAGTGACGCCCTGGATGCCCCCTTCCCTGAGCCCGGCCTCAAAGGAGAACTCTCCGGTGATATTCGCTCAGACGCAGAGAGCTATAGTCTGGACTCCCATATCAGCCTGGCCAACGAGCATTGGGCGTTACAGTTGGGTGGTCTGACACAGGAGTCCGATCCCTATGAATCCGGTGATGGGGAGACCATTGCCGATTCGGATGTCAACACCGACCAGGGACAATTCAGTCTGGGCTGGCGCCCCAACTCACGCAATGAACTGCAAATCAATGGGACCAGTCTGGAAAAAGATTATGGCATTCCCAATGCCACACCGGAGGCCACCCGTATCAATATGCAGCGGGACGATGTGGGTTTTAAATACCGTTATCTGCCCAACCCTCTCTGGCTGGACGAGATCACCCTCGACCTGCTGAGCAGCGACTATTTGCATGACGAAACCGAAGGGGGCAGAAAAGACGGCTTGTTCGGACAAGAGCAACAACGTGGCACCTTGAACCTGGCGTGGGCCACGGCTGAGTGGTGGGGAGAGTCCCGCATCAGCTACGTCAACAGTGAATTGAAAGTCTGTCATGAGCATGGCGCCTGTGATGATTTTGAAGATGCCTCTCGCAGTGGCGGCCCTTTGGGAGAATCGGTAGAACAATATCTGATGATCCGTGGCCTGCCCTACAGTCATGGCCATCCCATGCCTGACACCCAATCCAAGATATGGCAGGCCTCAACCGTTGCACAACGCATGTTCAGTGACAGCTATGAGCTGATTAGCGGTATCCACTGGCAATCTCGTCAGCTGCAACCGGACCCTGACAATATCCAGGAACAATGGGTCTATCCAACCAGTCTCGATCCCGATTACTATGACGAACGTAACGATCACACTCTGAGTCTCTCATTGGGCATCAATAAGCAGGCCATGGATGCAACACCGAACTGGGAGATAAGCTTGAGTTATCTCGAACGCTTACCCAGCGTAGATGAGTTGTACTGGAATGGCTTTCACCACGCCACTGACAGCTATATTTTCGGCAATTCAGAGCTGGACAAGGAGCGAAGCCTGAATCTCGATATCGACCTGACGTTTGAACAGAACAGCCATCGGATGCAGGCCTCCGCCTTCTACTATCGCTTCTCGGACTATATCTATCAGGATCGTGGCTATGACGAGAGTGGCGCGGCCCTGATAGATCCCTTCCATCTCAGCCAGGTATGGTTTACTCGCCAGACGGATGCGGATTTTGTAGGCGGCTCTCTGCGCTATGAGAACAGGCAGGCACTGCTTCGAGCGGAGCCGGATTTAACCTTCTGGGGTCAGATCGATCTGCTCCGGGCAACCGATAGTGATGGTGAAGATCTGCCACGCACCGCACCGGCCAGTGCAGAAATCGGTGTGCAATTCGAACAGCAAGCCTGGTTAGCCAAACTGAGCTTCAAGCGGGTGGCCAAAGCCCGCAATCTGGCGCCGCAGGAAGAGGAAACTGCAGGCTATAACTGGCTTTCGCTCTACCTGCAACACGACTGGCAAATCGCTGATCAAGAGTTGAAATTGTGGCTCAAAGGCGAGAACCTACTGGATGAATTCGCCCAAAACCACCTGTCAGTTTTAAAGGATACTGCACCCCTGCCGGGACGCCAGATCACAGCAGGTATCGACTGGCGTTTCTAATCAGTGTGGAGTCTCGACCTGTCGATGACTGAACTGAGGCTGCATACAGCGATTTGCAATCCACAGGATAGTCATATCTCAGGTGGGTATTTCTAACTTTCAATAAAAAACCCCGACCTGATCCACTCAGGCCGGGGCCGACTATCCGCAAGGTAAGCGGGGGGGTGCTTACGCGGTGCGAATCTCTATTTTACGTGGCTTGAACTCCTGGCGTTTGGGGATGCGCAGAGCCAGTACACCGTCTTTCAAGGTGGCTTCCACCTGCTCTCCATCCAACTCTTTACTCAGAGAGAAGCTACGCTGATAACGGGTGATCTGATTGCCGGCATACCCTTCTTTGGCGCCATTTGGCAGCGGTAATTCAACTCGACCGTCAATCGAGAGAATCTCGTTATCGATCTGTATGTCCAAGGCCTCTCTGGAGACGCCTGGAATATCCGCCAGTAAGGTGATGCCCTCTTTGTCCTCGTGAATATCGACTCTTGGGCGTACCGACTGGTAAGAGTTTGCTCTCTTTTCCGCTACTGATTTCTCTTTGGCTACAACTTCTTGTTGATGACTCATGATGATCTCCTACAATCGGTTTACTGTATGGTGATTTGACGGGGTTTTGCCGCTTCACGTCTTGCGATCTTCACGTGGAGAATGCCTTGCTCATAGCTGGCCTCCACCCGCTCCTGATCCACATCGTCAGGCAGATTGATCTGATAGTGGAACTGACCTTCGAAGCGCTCCTTTTTAACCAGTTTGGCGCTTTCGCTCTTCTCCAGATCCCGTTGACCGCTGATGGTCATTTGATTTCCCTCGAGTGAAATAGTCACTGCCTTGGAATCGATGCCGGCAACCGGAAGATAGATATCCACCTGCGATTCGGTGGAGCCAATATGCATTTGTGGCTGCGACGAATGGTTGGATGTTAGATTCCGACTTCTCAGGCCCGCTGCCTGAAACAGACGATCCATCTCACTCTCCAACTGCATGAAATTGTCAGTCAGGCTTCGGTCAAAACCGTTTAATCTTGCGAACATTGTTAAAACTCCCGGAAACTGTTTTTGCGTTGATTGATAGATAGGGATGACCTGCAATTTTTTCAAGCATCGTCGAAATCAGGGCAAAAAAACTTGACTTGACCGACCGGTCTAATATACTGAGCCACATGAGTATCGAGATGGACACCAAAGAGCGGATTCTGGCCACGGCCCGTGAACTGTTTCATGGCCGCAGCTATGCGGATGTGGGTATCAAAGAGATCTGCTCGATGGCGAATGTGCAGAAAGGCAGCTTCTACCACTTCTTCCAGTCGAAGCAGGATCTCGCCATGGCGGTGATCGATGATATGGCGGATGACTGGGCCAACGGTTTCGTTGCCGAAGCTTTCGATGACGACCTGCCCCCCATGGAGCGATTGGACTATATGGTGGATGCGGTCTACTTCTGGCAAAAGGCGGCAAAAAGCCTGGAGGGACGCATGCCCGGCTGTCTGTTTGGTAATCTGGCCCTGGAGGTTAGCACCCGGGACGAGGTGATACGATCCCGATTGAACGCCATTTTCGACAAGGCCAGCAGCCGATTCCATCAGGCACTGGAGCAGGCAACGGAACAGGGTGTGATCCCGCCTCTGGATACCAAAGCCACCGCAACCGCCATGCTGGCCTATCTCGAAGGCGTGATTCTATTGGCTAAAACGCGTAATGATCCTGATGTGGTGAGAAATTTGGGTCCGGCAATCAAAAGTATTCGGATCGAGCGCAAACACTGATTTCGAGGTCTGTTTTTTTGGCCTCACTCTTGACCGACCGGTCATCTTGTATGATTGACAGTAACTTAGAGGAGAGAAGTCATGACTGAAAACATACACACCCTGGACACCCGAGGTTTGAGTTGTCCACTGCCCATATTGAAGACAAAAAAGGCTATATCGGCGCTGGCATCCGGAGAGGTGCTGGAGATCAAGGCGACGGATCCAGGCTCTGTTAAAGACCTGGACTCTTTTTGCCAACAGACGGGCAATGAAATGATCGCAAGCGAGTCCGTCGAGGACGGCTTCTTTTTCAGAATTCGCAAGGTTTGATCATCTAATCGAAGGTGATTAACCAATCTTTCTGAAGTGTAATTTCCATATGAGTTAGGAGTGGTAAAATGAGTAGTACAGCACCTGTTTCCGAACTTTCCAATGAACAGATGAACCAGTGGTTCGACCAGCGCTTTGCCGAAAAGATGGCGGAGCGGGAAGCGAGTCATATCCCCTCGATGACCATCATTGCCACCAAAGGCACATTGGATATGGCCTATCCCCCATTCATCCTTGCCTCCACAGCAGCGGCCTTGGGTTGGGATGTATCGATCTTCTTTACCTTTTACGGCTTGAACCTGCTTAAACAGAATCTCGATCTGAAAGTCAGCCCCCTGGGTAATCCGGCCATGCCGATGAAGCTGCCGGAAGGACCAACCTGGATCAAAGGCAAGGAAATTCCGATGCCGAACTCGATCATGACACTGCTGCCAGGATTTGAAAACATGGCCACCGGCATGATGAAAAAGACCATGGATCAGAAAGGCATTGCACGCATCGATCAGTTGCGAGATCTGTGTGTCGAGGCCGAGGTCAAGTTGATTGCCTGCCAAATGACAGTGGATCTGTTTGACTATGGCAAGGAGGATTTTATTCCTGAGATTGAAGAGTGGGTTGGCGCCGCCAGTTTCCTCCCCAGAGCTGCAACGGCTGATGTCAATCTGTTTATTTGAATATTGGCTCGATTGACCTCTTTATACCCCCCTCGCTCACGAGGGGGTAAAGAAGACATGCTAGCAGGCTGACTAAAGATTTATGGATAGAACTGTTTCATTACTGATGTGGTAATTGATTCAGCTCTTACTGGCCTTTTTTTCTTTCTTCTTCTTTTTCTCTTTCTTACTATCTTTTTTCATTTTGTCCGTCACTTTTGCCTTGCTTTTGGACTGTTTGCTCTTATCGCTGCTGCTCTTCTTGCTTTTGTCCTTCTTGGCACTCTTTGCAGAGTCTTTGCTTGATTTCTGTTTGCTGGTTGTGCTCGTGCTGCTGCTCTTCTTACCGGATTTGGTTCGACAGTAGGCATTGACCTTGGCACCTGTCTTGGTGGTGTAACTCTTCACCCAACTGCAGTTAGCATTGCCAGAGCAGGCTGACTTACTCATGCCTTTACAGGCCTTGGCGGCCGAGGCTGTTGGATGAAAAAGTATCAGGCAGGCAATTACTGCCGATAGAAACACGCCTCTGAACGAAATGGACATAAAGCTCCCCTGTTCTTATTTATTGAAAACCGATTATAGATCAAAGCCTGTTATGCCATTTCCCGGTCGAATGTGAATATTTTTAAACAACCTGGTTTGACTGTTCAATGACAGCTATCAGCATTGGCTTTCAACGCATAGGATAACCTAGCGACCTGTAGTCTGTATCAACTGAAGGAAGTGTTTTTTGCCGGGAGGGAAATGGTGACCAAAGGATGCCCTGTCAGCCATAGTAACGATTGGCTTCCCTTCCAAACCCGAAAGAGTCTTCTAAGAGTTGTTCTCTTTCAGGTTCTGTCTAGTGAATGCAGTCGTTCAGTCTGACGCCGGGAATCAGCGCAATCACGACGGTCATCAGCATAATCACAGGACTGATCAGTACCATACCCAGCGCGATCGGTTGGATGAGCAGCAGGTTGACGTCACTCATCATCAGATGAGCCATCACTTCAAGTAACATACCGCCGATCAGGAGAACGCCAGCTAAAGAGACAAAGCGGCGCAACAGCTTGCAATTGAGAAATGACATAGTACACCTCACTACTCGCGTATTAGTCACAAAATACATAATGTCGTTTAATAATGGCTTTGGCACTGACAATCCTCAATCCACACCAAAACCCAAAAACCAATAAAGTCCCTTTCTATCCTTAGATAACGGCAATATTAATAAGTTCTAAAGTTTTAAACTAGTAAATATTGCACAAATTCATATTTTTTTACCGGCTGTTCACAAGGAAACACCACCAGTTCATAGTATGTAATTGTTTTTAAGTTACTTTTTCATATCATCTAATAGTCAGGCAACACCCTCTTCACAAACCTCAGCCAAGCTAATTTCCAGAGAATTCAGGTTTTTAACTCCTATCCAATGGCATTTCAGGTCATAATCGACTGACTGTATCGGCTGGGCATAAGTATTTGATGGCCTGCAACGAGACTGCACGGCAATTGAATCAGGGGTGAACATGGCAGAATTTGCACTGGATCCGGCGATTATCTATCTGAACCATGCGGCGGTAGCCCCCTGGCCCCAATCCACGGTTGCCGCAGTAGAGGCGTTCGCCCGGGAAAACGGCACCCTGGGCTCACAAAACTATCCCCATTGGCTGGCCAAAGAGAGCGCCCTGCGCGATCTGATGGCAGAACTGATCAACGCGCCGGCTGCAGACGATATCGCGCTGCTGAAGAGTACTTCCGAGGGGCTCTCCTTTATCGCCTATGGTCTGACCTGGCAGGCGGGTGACAATATCGTGTCCATTGCCCAGGAGTTCCCTTCCAACCGGATTGTCTGGCAATCCCTGCAGAGCCAGGGTGTGGAAGTCCGCTTACTCGATCTGGCCGACAGTCAGCAGCCGGAGGAGGATCTGCTGGCCCTGTGTGACAGTCGCACCCGATTACTTTCGGTCAGTTCCATCCAATATGCGAGCGGAACGCGTATGCAGTTGGAACCCTTGGGAGATTACTGTCAGACCAAGGGTATTGTGTTTGTCGTCGATGCGATTCAGAGCCTTGGGGCCGCGCCCTTCGATGTACAAAGCTGTCAAGCCGATGTGGTGGTTGCCGATGGGCATAAGTGGATGCTCGGCCCGGAGGGTCTGGCACTTTTCTACTGCCGGCCCAGGCTCAGAGAGCAGCTCAAACTGAACGAGTTCGGCTGGCATATGGTCGAGGCCGTGGGGGATTTTGATCAGAGCGAGTGGCAACCGGCCGACTCGGCCCGCCGGTTTGAGTGTGGCAGCCCGAATATGCTGGGTGTCCATGCCCTGCACAGCAGTCTCTCCCTGTTGTTGAACCTGGGGTTGGATGAGGTTGCAGCAGCCATTCAGCGATTGACCGATTTCACCATTGAACAGGTGGATGCCAATGGCTATAAGCTGGTCACTCCCAGAGCCTCGGAGCAGCGTGGGGGAATTGTTACATTTATTCTGCCTGATCAGGATAATCAGTTAATTTATCAATCACTTATGAAGAAGGGAGTGATGTGCGCCTACCGTGGTGGCGGAATCCGTTTTTCACCCCATTTTTATAACACTGAAGAGCAGATCGCGACAGCGTTTGAACAGCTCAAAGCGTTATATTAATAGTCGGTAATTTTATGATTTAGATCAACCATTTTTTCTCACTCTGGCATATAGTATTAATCAGGTTCAAGGATGTACCGCGAAGGTAGTGAACCATTCAACCAACGAAAAAGATATGTTGGGAATCGACGGCCCGTTCTTCCCAAACACAGTAGATGAGAAACGAAGGAGAGAATCGCCATGAAAAAAACCTTAAAAACCGCTTTGATTGCAGCTGCTGCCGGTTCTGCACTGCTTGCCACTCTGCCTGCCCAGGCTTTCTGGGGACCTTTTGATTGGTTTGATGATGATGATTGGTATGGCCCAGGTCCTTGGGGATATCCTGGCTACTATGGCTACCCCGGCTATGGCTATGGCTATCCCGGCTACGGCTATGGCTATCCCGGATATGGTTATGGCTATCCTGGCTACGGCTATGGCTATCCCGGCTATGGTTATGGCTATCCTTACGCTGCACCGGCTGCACCGGCTGCCCCGGCGGCGCCCGCAGCACCAGCCGAATAATAAGATCGATCAGCCTTACTTACCCCGCCATTTTGGCGGGGTTTTTTCACCGCACTTTGCTCAAATCCGAAAAACAATTTAAGGTTCCCCCTATCCCCTTCCCCGGACCGAGTTCCGACAATCTGCATTCTGGCTTGACCCTATGAACCTACCTGATAGACACATCTCTTTGGCCCACGGCAACGGCGGCCGGCTGATGCGTGAACTGATCGAAATGCTGTTTGCCAGACATCTGAAAAACCCCACCCTCGATGTTCAGGCGGATGCGGTCACCCTGCCCCTCGACCGACAAGGCGAACTGCTCTTCACCACCGATGGATTCACGGTACAACCGCTCGAATTTCCGGGCGGCAACATCGGTTCACTGGCGGTGCATGGCACGACCAACGATCTGGCAGTCTCCGGTGCGACACCCAAATATCTGAGCCTGAATGCATTTATTGAGGAGGGCTTTGAAGTGGAGGCGCTGGAGCGAATCATCATCTCGATCGCTGAGGCGTCGAAAGCCATTGGTGTGGCTGTTGTGGCGGGAGATACCAAGGTTGTCCGACGGGGTGAAG
>JAHRHW010000085.1 GCA_019100305.1 Candidatus Thiodiazotropha taylori
AAGGAGTTCTTGAATGTGCTTCGTGATGACTTCAGAAAATCATTTTAATTAAGGGAGTTAAAAAATGAGATTGTTAGCGATTACTGGGTTGTTATTCACACTTGGCGTTACTCCAGCATGGGCTGGTACAGAAAAGGAAATTAACCTGTCCGAAGTACCGCAAACTGTCATGAATGCTCTAAAAAAGCGCTTTCAGAGTGCTACTTTACTTTCAGCCAATACCGAGACGGAAGAAGACGGTTCTATGGTTTATGAGATTCAGGGAAAATTGTCAGATGGTCATCTAGCTGAGTTTGATATATTTCCTGACGGAAGATTCGAGGAGGTTGAGGTTATTTTCCCAGTTGAAATGGTACCTGGTGCAGTCCTCAAGGCGCTTCAAAAAAAAATGGCAGGGTTTGTTCCGAGCAAAATAGAGGCTACTCATTCTGCAAGTATGAAGGTGGTTGGCTATGAATTTGAGGGTACTCTGAATGGCCAGAAAATTGATCTGGAAGTATCAGCCGATGGGCGTACAATTACCGTTGCTGACCAATAGTTATGTAATGTCCCTGCGGTGGTAAATGGTCGATTTTATACGGCAGCTTTATTTGTAAATGTCAGAGTGGTTAATTGAAACTACATTGTTGGGGAGTTCGGAACTCTGCGAGTCAGTAGTAAAGGTGTCCTGGTAGGAGCGTCTGTCGATAAACAGTGAATTTCCCTTGGTTTTCTTTGCTTGTTTTTTTACTTCACTGGAAATCGAGGCGACCTCTTTATGCGAGGTGAAGTGCTTATAGTTGACTTGGATCACTCCTATCGAAATAGAGATTATATCGAAAAACTGTTGATTGCCAGATCTATCAGTGGCCGGAATACCACCGCACTCTCTATGTTTCTCATCATAGAATCGTAAAGCGTGATTTTTAAAATGATCGAGTATTCTCCGGCAACGTGCTTCCCAGTCGATACTGCGAAAAATCACTATGAAATCGTCTCCCCCAATATGACCGACAAAATCCTGCTCCAATTGTGAGTGCCTGGCAAGTAACTGCCCGATCTCGCGGATCACGTCGTCGCCACGGGCGTAGCCATAGGTATCATTGAATGGTTTGAAATTGTCTACATCGCAATAGGCTAATACAAACGAGGTTTTTGCTGACAGGAGTGTGTCTATCTGTTGGTTGATTCGAAGGTTACCAGGCAGCATGGTGAGTGGATTGGCATGTCTTGCAGCGGTTATCCTATAGTCTGTTACGGCTCGCAGAAGATCAATAAGAGAGCCTATACCTGCATATTTTTCGTTTTTGTCGACAATTACGAAGTACTCGTCAGGCAGGGTATCGTTGTTGTCTGTAATCTGGTTGCTCAGACGTTCGATTTCAGTCTCTTCGCTGACAGTTATGGCCTCGTCATTCATAATCAGTACGACTGGTTTTCGTCCATACAGGTCACGACCATAATGGCTGGAAAAGAGTTGTTGCAGGCTGTTTCTGGTAATGATGCCAAGAGGCTTGTTGTTTTCAATTACTACTGCAACATGTAGGGATTTATCCTGATAAAACTTATCGGCCAGTGCTCTAACGGGCAATCGTGGTGTAATTGTCAGCGTGGGTTTGCACAGCGCACGAACCTGAAGATCATTACTCAGAAACGTTGAGCTTCCATTTAACTGCCTAAGACGGGCTGGAGTATGTTTGATTGGCTTACGTTGAGGTCTGGCTATCAGGTAACCTTGAAGATAGTCAACCTCCAGTGATTGAACGGTCTCCAGTTCCTCTACGGTTTCTATACCTTCGGCTATGATCGAGCAGCCAATATCAATGGCTATCTCACAAAATGACCGGACAAACTGACGTTTTACAGAATCTTCATGAATATTCTGAATGAAGTGGCCATCAATTTTTACATAATCTGGCCGTATTTCTGACCATTGGCGAAGACTCGAGTAACCCGCTCCCAGGTCATCAATAGCAATTTTCAGGCCTTGTTCCCGTAACTCGTCCAAGATTGAGATCATTGGGATGAAATCCTGAACAGGATGCCTTTCTGTGATCTCAATGACCACTTGATCGGGACTTATTCCAGATCTCTTCAAGCGATTGGTAAATTCTGAGATCACAAACTCGCTACTGGATATGCAGAAGGAAGAGAGATTTAAAAACAGCATGCCCTGCAAGCCAAGTTTCTTGCGTCGCTTGAGGTGTGTATTGATACTGTGAATTTCTATCCTGTTACTAATCCCGTATTGCTCTGCAAGGGAAAAAAGTAACTGTGGAGAGTGCCATGCTTTATCAGACGGTCCTCTAATGAGTGCTTCATAACCGACAATCTCAAGGCTGTTGGCTGAAACAATTGGCTGAAATAAACTGATGAGTTTATTTTCCTTGATCGCCTTAAGAATGGATTTTTCAGAGTCGACAGTCATTATGGCTCGACGTGCTGGGCAAAATTATTCATGTTAAATATATATAGCGTTTATGACATTAGTATGAAATTGTCGGTTTGTGGGAATCGAATTACTGAAGTATCAAGTTGTTGCACTCAATCCAGTCAATATGTTTGGTTGTCTTTGTGTCTATAATTGTTGACGCTTTGACTGATTTACAATTTTCCATGAATAATCGATTAATTCTTCTCGACTGGACATGGTGTCTGCCGCAAACTTTAATCGGGTACGGTTGGTATCTTTTGGTTACCCGGCTGGTCGACAGGAGGGCGCAAAAGGTTAATCTTTTGCAGGGTCTGCGTGTCATCCGCTATCAGCGACTAACAGGCGGTGTTAGTCTGGGACCATTTCTGTTCTATCATCATGCTTCCAGTGGTTATGATCTGCTCTATCACGAATATGGTCATTACCGACAATCAATGCTGCTGGGACCGCTCTATCTGCCGTTGGTCGGTGTTCCATCAATTGCTTGGGCAATGGTCAAAAAGGCCGGGCTCTTTCAGCAAACTCCCTACAGCGCATTTCCCACAGAACGCTGGGCTGATCAATTGGCACAAAACTGCGTCAGGTTGGAGAATTGAAAATCCCTGCTAGGGTTATTGGTTAATAGAAAAACAGAAGATGAAAGATTCAAACCGAGGTTGATGATGAAAAAGTTGCGGCAGCTTCTCCTGATGCTTTTTATTGCGCTTACACTGGTCGCTTGTCCGGGTGACAACGATGATGATGACAATAACAGCACCGATACCACAACCGATAGTGGTGACAATGGTGATACAGGGGATGACACCGGAGGCGATACAGGGGGAGATACGGGGGATGATAGCGGAGGCGACACAGGCGGTGATACCGGTGGTGACACAGGGGGCGACACGATTTCAGGTAACCTGGTGCTGCAGACGGCTGACAGTCCTGATGTAACCCCGTGTCCAATGCAGGATATCCTGACCGACAGCACGGCAATCGCGGCACTGCGTACCGCATTGTCTTCCGGCACCTTGCTCTATCTCGATGTTCCTTTCAACGGCAGTGACAGTGATATCTACCGAAAGAAATGCGGCTTGGAAGGCTTTTGGGATCCGACTGACAATAGTGCGGAGATAAGTCTGTCTTCGATTGGACTTGATCCGGCGAATGCACCAAATGTGACCGATCTGGTGTTGTTTGGTAATGCGGGTATCTGTGCGGATGGTTTCAACAACAGCAGTTTCGGGGTTGGTGAAGGTTTTCCTGTAGCGGGTACCTATCGCAAGGAGATCAAAGCGTCGCATCAGGGAACCACCTATCACCTGCGATTCAGGGCTGTTGTGAGCGGTACCTCCGCGGGCAATACCTTCAGTTCCGAGGGTATCACCCCATCCACCGGGCTGACTGCGCTGATATACCATGTCAACGGTGTGGAGACCGATCATGATGCGGTCTTTGCTGCCTTGGTGAACGCCATGAGTGCCAGTAACAGTGCAGCGCCGGGGGCCACCATTGAAGTCAGAAAGAGTGCCGGTGGTGCAGTGATCTTTACTGCTGTTGTTGAGGTGATTTGCGTCTCATCAAGCTGAGCAGGGCTGGCAGCAGGGTCAGGTCCAATAACAGTGCAAGTGCCATACCGACTGATAACAGTATGGCAACGTCTTGATTGGCTTGCAGTGAGGAGAGGCACAGTGTGGCAACACACAGGCATAGCATCAGGGTCGTCGATGTCAGTGCGGTGCCGCTTTTGATGGCGTTGTAACGAAGCAGACGGCGAAACGATGTGGGTCGCTTGCGATGCCATAACAGGTGTATGGTGTCATCAACTGCCAGGCCAAACAGCATCGCAGGTACGCCAAGCAGGGCGAGTGACCAATTGATGCCAGTTGTTCCCATGATGCCAACAACAAACCAAAGCGGTAACAGGGTCACCAGCAGTGCAGCCATCACCAGGCCGACCTGACGAAATACTACGAAAAGCAGCATGATAATACCGCTCAACGAGATCAACAGACCGTTTACCGCGTCTGTAAGGCCCAATGACTCCACTTTGGGGTAGAGATAGCCGGGGCCGTCAAAGACTATCCGGTGATGGCTGAGCATGGTTTGATCGAAATGGGTCAGCCATTCGATGATCTGCTGTTGCCGCGCTCGTTCCGTAGGTGAAAACAAGACATCCAGTCTGAACACCCCCGAGTCATCCAGATATCCTTTCAGGTGAGGAGTGGTTGAGCCCTTATTGCGGCACTCATCATCGCACAGGGTATGGATGAATGCCGTGGGTAACACCAGGCGGACCTCCGGCAGTTTACTGAGGTAATCTGACGTGGTTCTGACGGCATTAAGCAGCGCATCTCTCTCACTCCCGGTGTTTTTTGTCGGAGTCAGATAGAGGGTCAAAGGTCTTAAATCACTGCTGAAACGCTGTTGCAGTAACTCGGTTTGGTGACTCATCGGGTGATCACTGGCAAAGATATTCGGAAACGGGATCTCGCTTGTAACCCGAGTCGCAAACGGTGCCATTGACAGGGTAATGACGAACCAGGCGATGAGTACCGGCAGCGGATATCTGCCTGATGTTCTGACCAGGGAGTGACTCAGTGCGGCAAATCGATTGACTCGTGACTGCTGTCCGGGTTTGCGATGGATTGGTTCCAGCAGCAGCCAGCCGAGCAGAAATGTGATGGCCAATGCAAGCGCAGTGCCGGCGGCTGCGGTCAATCCGAAATTGCGTAGTAATGGCGAACTATCCTGCAGGGCCAGGGCGCCAAAACCGATAAAGGTTGTGGCGGTGGTGACGGAGCAGGGTCCTATCAACTCCCGTAAAGCGTGCCGGAATGGTTGGGGAGTGCCGCGTCGATGGTGGCTCTCCAGTCGGTCCACCAGGTGAGCCGCATCCATCGATGAGATGGCCCAGATTAGAGGTATGACGGCAAGTAGCAGGGCATTGAAACCTCCGTCCAGACTGAAATTGAAGATCAGCAGGGTAAGGGTGGTTGTGCTGCTGGCGGTTAAAAATATGAAAGCCGGTGCCGGCAGGGATCTGAAGGCAAGCAGAGGGGTCGTCAGGATGATCAATCCCAGTAACGGGGCGATTCTTGGCAGGTCGTCGTTGGCAGCCTGCCATGATTGCGAACGGATCGACTCTGGGGAGTAGAGCGCGATCTGTTTCATTTCAGGTGGCTCAAGCCGTTGGCCGAGCTCTGCTTCGAGGGTCTGGTGGAGTGATCTGTGGGTTTGTCTGGATGCTGTATTGCTCTGGCGCCAAAAAAGAGCTGATCCGGAATCGGTATGCTCAGCATTGTTGCATTTGCTGAGTCTGAGTTGGGCTTGTGTTGAAGTGGAGCTGTTGGCCGGTGCTGATAAGCAGAGCATTTTTATGCTGTCCGGTAACTCCTGTAGCTGTTCCAATAACATCTGCCTTCTTTCCATGGGCAGGGCATCGGTAAAGTAGAGCAACACGAAATGGGTGGTGTTTTGCAGGGAATCCCGTAACTGTTTTGCGTCAGAGATGATCTGTGGAGGGAGCAGCTGCTCGACAGTTGGCGTTGAGGATGGTCTGAACCAGCCCGCCATGGCAGCCCAGACCGCGATCATCAACAGGGTGGCAAACAGAAGGCGTGGGTTCAGCGGCATATGGGTTTGAGCCATGCGGTATTTGAATCAGATGCAGCTCATCCCTGTGCGAAACTCAGTTGTCTTATGTAAGTCTGTGAAAGACACTGTTTATTGTGGCTGAAGATTAGTGGAAAACAACCCGTGCCATCAGACCGACTCCTGTAGCGAATTTGATAATAGGTTCAGGCGCTGTTCTCGATGATTTTATAGTATTCGATATTCAGGCTGGTGATGTCCTTGTATTTAAAAACCAGGCGGTCGCCGGATATCTCATAGAAGCGGAGCGCTTCACCGGGCTGTTCAGCTTCCTCTTCATCAGCCGATGCATCATCTGCAATCAGTTGGCGCCTGACCACGGAGGATAGAATGATGCGGTCGAGATTTCCAGAATCAGTGAGGTAGAAGTCCTCCAGGATGCCGTAGTAGAGATAGGTCGCTTCAACCTGCTGTACCGTTACCGCAAGTTTAACGAAATCCGCTTCATCCCCTTCGTCATTGAAACCCTTCAAGAGATAGAACCATGGGGTATCGAAGCGAAAAAAATCACTCAGCAGTGGGTGTCGGTCGAGTTTGAGTTTGATCACCAGTTTTTGGGCAATCAGGCCCAACAGATAGGCGCAGATATAGATCGACATGAGATAAGTGATGAAAGCGGGCATATGTATGGCGGATCGGTTGATGGCCAGCTCAAGCAGATCGCCCCTGGCGGCGGTAAACAGGGTCAGGAATACCTGATAATCGATTGATATCGGAGTGATCAGGTTGGTCAGTTTCAGCCAGAGTGTGTGGAGGAAGATGGCCAGGATCAGACTTTTTACGGTTTCAGAGGTAAATGGCCGGTTATCGAGCTGGGTTCTTTCGGATCTCGTGAAGGCGCCACGGAAGATGAAGCCGGGCAGGATCAGCAGAAAAGTGAGTAGTGCGGGAAATGCAACGTTCACAGTATCGAACTGCGAATCAGCTTATCTGGTCTTTTTGTTGTTTCGCACGGGTACGATGCGTAGCTTGACGCCGCCTTTTTTAACGGTATCGGTTTTACCCGCAATCCACTCCTGAAAGGCATCCGGATTGGTTTTTTTCAGTTTGCGGTAGTTGTCTGATTGCAATGCTTTCATAAAACGGCTTTCCTGATTTCAGCCAAAGGTCGTCCTGCGGCTATTATAGCGTTTAATCCTGGCGAACAGTAGTTCGGGCTTGGGCCGCTGCATGATAGATGGCGACAGATTCAACCTATTCAACCATTACCCGCGTACGGCTAATCTGACCCAGCTCGGCTGGTGGCATGTAACTGCCTGACAAATATATATTATTGCTCGTGCTATTTTTTTATCTGGTTCAGCAGCAGGGTTACCCGCAATCCCCCTTCAGGACGGTTTGTCAGTGTCAGTTCGCCCCCATGGGCCAGGATGATGCTGTTGGCGACGGCCAGTCCCAGCCCGGTTCCACCGGTCTCCCGGTTGCGCGAAGCTTCAAGGCGGAAAAAGGGTGTCAATACCGCTTCCAGCTGATCCTCTGGAATGCCCGGCCCGCTGTCATCAATATGGATGGTGACCCTCTCCGGACTGGTCGAGAGAGTCGCTACCACAGTCTCACCATATTTCAGTGCATTATCGATCAGGTTGTTGAGTGCCCGCCGCAGAGAGACCGGTCGGCAGATGAAATTGAACCGTTCCGGTCCCTGATAGCCGGCATCACCGCCCAGGTCGGCATGATCGTCGATCAGGCTCTGCAGCAGTGCTGCGAGATCGGTTGAGCGCGCCTGCTCATCCGCTGCTTCGTCGCGGGCGAAGCTCAGGGTATCGGAGAGAATCGCTTCCATCTCCGCGAGGGTGGCCAGGGTCTTCTCTCGTATCTCCTGGTCCTCGATATACTCTGCTCGGAGTCGCAGGGTGGTGATCGGGGTTCTCAGGTCATGGGAAACCGCGGCGAGCATTCGTGATCGATCGCTGATCTGTTTCTGCAATCGCTGCTGCATCAGGTTGAATGCGTGGATGGTTTGGCGAACTTCCCGTGGACCTCGTTCCGCAATCGGGGATTGGGGCTGGCCCAGGCCGAAACGTTCAGCGGCATCGGCCAGCTGGGCCATAGGGCGAGCCATGCGTCGCGCAATCAACAGGCCGATCACAATCAGTAGAGCCAGCAGTATCAACAACCCCTGAAGGGTGGTGTTGGCCCATGGCGGGGCATCTTTGAAGTGATGGGTGTGAAAGTTGAGCCATAGATCATCCCAAAGCAGTATCGATATATCGATGGTTTTGATTCCCTTTTCAACCCGGAACCGGAAATGATCGTCTTCCCGGTGGGATTTGCCACGACCATCGAGTTCAACCATGACGCGGATTGCGGAGTGGTCGCGGATGCCGGTTGAACGGCTTATATGGCGGGCAATCTTCTTTTCCATGGGGTGTCTTGGGTGGGAGTCCACCCAGGGTGTTTCGTCCAGGCTGATCTTTTCACCCTCTTCGGTGACCCGTTTGATGATGCGGCTGCGCTCCTGGTCGGTGGCGTCACTGAGCAGGCGGGTGAGGGTAGCCACTCGTTGCAGATAGCGGTAGAGATTATGCTCATCGAAACGGGCTTTGCGTTCATCCTGCAACAGGATTGCGCTGCTGATCATCATCAGCAGTGTTGCACCTACCAGTAGCGCCAGGGTTCGCCCTGCCAGGGTATCAGGCCAGAGACGCATTGTTGTTCCCCACCTTGGCGGCAAACAGATAGCCGCCGCCACGCACGGTCTTAATGATCTGCGGGTTACGGGGTTGATCGCGCAGCTTGCGCCGCAGTCGACTGACCAGCGTGTCGATCGCCCGGTCAAAAGCACGCGCCTCACGTCCTCGCGCCAGATCGAGCAACTGGTCCCGTGAGAGTACCCGGCCAGGGCGGGTGACAAAGGCCATTAACAGAGTGAACTCGGCGGTGCTCAGCGGCACCAGGGTCTGGTGCGGATCTGTCAGTTCACGGGATGCCGGTCGCAGTGTCCAGCCAAGGAAATCCAGTTGCTGCGGTAGTTCTGGCTTGCTGGCTTCGGGGATAGTATCCATGCGCCGCATCACCGCTTTGATGCGCGCCAGTAACTCTCTGGGATTGAATGGTTTTGCCAGATAGTCGTCGGCGCCCATCTCCAGCCCGATGATCCGATCGGTCTCTTCACCCATGGCGGTCAGCATGATGACGGGGATGTTCGACTCGGCACGCAGGTTACGGCACAGGGTCAGGCCATCGTCACCGGGCATCATCAGATCGAGCACGATCAGATCTATCGCTGCATCCTGCAGGCGTTTCTTCATCTCCATGCCGTTCGACGCGGTGGTGACGCGGTACCCATGATCCGTGAGAAACCTCTGCAGCAGGGTGCGGATCTCCTGATGATCATCAACAACAAGAATGTGGGGTTGGCTATCCATGTGCTCAGTGTAAGGCAAGCGTTGATGGGCGAAAAGGAAGTTTGTGACAGATTGTGTCAAATCCCGGGTTTGTCATGGGCTGTTACAAATCTGTCGTTGGTTGGCACGGGAGTGACACATGCAGGGTCTTAAATATCAGTCGTCAGTAAGACAAAGCAATCAATCAATGAGGATAGTGATATGAATAAAGGTTTGAAAATCAGCATCGTTTCTGCAGTTCTTGCCACATCTGGTCTGTTTGTTGTTGCTTCCAGCGCCGATGCCGGCTGGGGGGGTAAAAGAGGTCACTGTGATCGTGGCGACATGATGGGGAATCCCGCAATGATGCAAGGCAAAGGCAAGTTCGGTCCAGCGATGGATAGGGAGTTGGATCTGACCGCTGAAGAGGCAAAAACACTGGTATCCGCGCGTCTGATCATGCGCGGTAATGATCGCTTGAAAGTGGGGCAGGTGACAGAGAAGGATGGGGATACCTTTCTGGTGGATATCGTCACCGTTGATAATTCACTGGTGCGTCAGATTGAGGTTGATCGAGACAATGGTCTGCCGCGAGGTGGCTTCAAACGTTAACTGATGGTTAAACAGTACGGGGTGGCATCATGCCACCCTGGCAACCTGTATGTGAATATCAAAGAGATCTCTGATCCTTACTCATTCACCATCCTGAAAAATTCCAAGATGAACAGAGCTCTATGCCTGGATGATGGCTGAGTCAGAGAAGATCTTTAAGCAGTTAGGATGTAGCGACCCGCCATGGCGGGATGCAGGAAATAGAGAGTCTATAAACAATGAATAATCTGAATACCCGTAAATAGTCGACGCCACTGATCATCGGAAGCGGTCTGGTGGTAGCGACTTCCGGTGTGCTGATGTTTTTTGGTCTACATAATCCGATACAGCTGGCGCATGAGTGGGTCGGTGTGGCATTTGCCGTAGCCATCGGCTTGCATGTGCTCAACCACTGGGGAGGCTTTAAAAAGTATTTTAGCCAACCCATGGCATTGGGTCTGGTAGGATCTGTCGCTCTGGTCAGCAGTGCCTTTATCGTTCTATCCCTTACGGATGCCGGGGCCAGCCCGATGATGAACATCGTCATGAGTATCGAATTCTCCTCAGTCAATGAAGTTGCGCCACTACTCAATGAGACACCCCGGAGTGTCGTGTTGAGAATGGAGACGGCAGGACTCAAAGTGGAAGACAGTGCTGATACGATCATTGAAATCGCCAATGCAAACGAGCGTGATCCCCGTGCATTGATGAAGCTGTTATTCAGTCAGAAAAGCTCTTGAATCAGCGAACTTGATACAGGGGGAAATATCCCCTGTATGTCTACCTTCGGATGCTGGTTAAAGCGGCTCTTTGAGCAGCTGATGAATAACTTTCATGTGTTCATCCTCATCTTCATTGTGATTGCCCTGGCAGGGAGTCCACGAACGGTCACTCTCGAGCCGGTAACTACCGATAAACTGATTGGGCGGTTTACCCTGCCAGTCATCCGGTGAGAGCATGGAGAGAAGGGAATTTCCATGAAGGTTCTGATAGAGGTGGTAGATCTGCCCCGGCTTCTTCTGGAAGTTGCACTGAGCTCTGTGAATCTGTTGATCGTGGGCGGTTTGCTCAAGAATCGATTTTGCCTTTTTTTGCAGCATAGCCATCTGCTCTGCAATTATTTTCAATTGACTCCCGGCCCGATTGGCGAGCATTTCGTCCGCTTGTGCAATCTCTTTTGCCAGATCGACCAGGCTGAACGCCGGTGCAAGCCGGCTGACCGGGTATGGTGAAGCATGCTCGGGGCTGTTGTGTCGATCTGTTATCTTAGTCATATGCGATGCCCTATCCACCTGATTCAGTAGTTTTGCATGGTTTCGATCGATCTGGCCCTGTTCCGGGATGTAGGCCAACATGATAGCGGCTAATCGATCGAAGGGGTTACGACGCGACTGATTCTATTGCGCAGGTCGATGTCAAGAAGGTAACTATTGTAACGGACCGTGAGCGGTACTGGGTAGTCGGCGCCAGACAGAATTTTGTAGCGAACGAAGGTCTGTTGGGAAAGATGCCGCAAAGCGTGAGACGGGCAGACCTCGACCACCGTTTGCGATTGGCGGATCGAGTTTGCCATCGCTTCGCTTCAGGTCTGATAGGGGCTGTCTCTCAAACGAGGTGGATCGATGTGGAGGCCCTTGGCACAAACACATGGCTATTTTGTCGTATGCCCTGTGGAAGCTTGCGGTAGGATTCGGCAGGTGGGTATGGATCTCTATATTATTCATTGGGTTAGGGGCTTTTTGATCTGTTTGTCCCGATCGTCTAAAGTCGATTTGCCTGCCGTCATCCCAAGCGTCAACCAGCCTCATCTGTGCAGTCCGATCCACTCTCCTGGGCGTCAGGAACTGACGTGAGCTAAGCCATTGTTGTTAAAGGGTGAACAACCATCGCCGATAACACTATTTATAGGCTTTTTTAATTCATGCAGGCTCTTATTGGCCTGTTTTTTCAGAATGTTCGAATCTATGCGTAATCATCCAGGCAGTAAGCCGATCTTGTTTTTCAAACGGCTCGCTCTGCTGTTTTCGATATTGCTTGTTTGGAGCGGGTCGCTCCTGTCAGCCAATAATCTGCAACTGGTCAATAGCGGTTATCAGTCCGTTGTTCTGCAGTTGAAGTGGAAGCATCAGTTTCAATTTGCCGGTTACTATGCTGCCAAGGAGAAGGGTTACTACAGAGAGTTGGGACTGGAGGTGGAAATCAGAGAACATCAGGGGCGTGCTCCAGTTGAAGTTGTGCTTGATGGTCAGGCGGATTATGCGGTCAGTGGGGCAGATGCGTTGATCAAGCGAGCCAATGGCTATCCGGTAGTGGCCTTGGCGGCGATCTATCAACACAGCCCCTACGCCTTACTGGTGAGGGGTGATTCGGACATTTTGCGGGTTTCCGATCTGCTTGGACGACGGGTGATGATTGGCAGCGGTACGCAGGATGCCGCACTCCATGCAATGCTGAAAAGGGGCGGTCTTAGCAACGATGATTTTATTCGTCTGCCCAGCAGTTTTGATGCGACTTCATTGGTGACCGGTGAAACGGATGCCTTCAATGCCTATATGACGGATCAGGGATTTCTGTTGGGGGAAGCGGGTGTGGTTCCCCGATATATCATACCGAAGGATTATGGTATCGACTTCTATGGCGATGTGCTGATTACCACTGAGCAACAGATCAGTGATAACCCTGAGCAAGTTGAAAACTTTCGCAACGCCACTCTCAAGGGCTGGGCCTATGCCCTAGCGAATCAGGATGAGATCGTTGATCTGATATTACAGAAATACAATACCCAGGGTATGTCCCGCGCCCATCTTGTCCATGAGGCCAATGTCTCCAAAGAGTTGATTCAGCCACTGTTGGTTGAGATCGGTTACATGCATCCTGAACGTTGGAGGCAGATTCATGAGATCTTTATTGAATTGGATTTTCTTGGTGAGAACAGCCGTATAGAAGGGTTGCTGTATCAGGCAAAATCCCCCATACCGGCCTGGTTGAGCTGGAGCTATGAAAACTATCTATCTGTCCTGATTGGTGCGCTATTGACGATCGGCTTACTGTTGTCGATTATCGTCTTCAGGCTGCGTGAGCTGGTCAGGCAGCATACTGCTGAACTGATCGAAAAAGAGCGTGGTTACAGAACAATATTCAATGC
>JAHRHW010000086.1 GCA_019100305.1 Candidatus Thiodiazotropha taylori
CGACGCCTGGGCGAATATCAGGTACCTGAGGGCTGGGCCATCTTTGCCGCAGGCAACCGTCAGGGTGACCGGGGGGTTACCTACAGTATGCCTGCACCGCTGGCAAACCGCTTCTCCCATTTCGAGGTAGAGACCAACCTGGATGACTGGGTCGCCTGGGCCTACCGCAATCAGATTGACGAACGGATCATCGCTTTTCTGCGATTTCGACCTGAACTGCTGTTCGATTTCGATCCAGCGCATAACCCGGTGGCCTTCCCTTCGCCACGCTCCTGGGAGTTCGCCCATCGGGCGCTGCAGAAGTTCATCGACCACCCTCAACTGCTTCAAGGTGCCTTGCAAGCCTGTGTTGGGCCGGCGGCCGGGGTGGAGCTTCATGCCTTCGTCAACAGTCTGGACAAGATGCCCGATCTGGATGCGATCTTACGCGGCGAAGAGGTCTCTATACCCAGTGAGATCGATCTGCAGTATGCGGTAGCCTCTGCGCTGGTGGGGCGTGCGATCCGGGCGAATGAGTCGGCTGACGGAGTTGAGGTGCATGGTCGCATACTCGAATATGCGGGCCGCTTCCCACAACGGGAGATGGGTGTGATGCTGGTTTCCGATATGCACCGGGCGATTGGCGAAACCCTGTTCAGCGTGCCACAGTTCAATGATTGGGCACAGGCGGTATCCGAAGTGATGCTGTATGAATAAGAAACTGCTGCCAGGCCTGTTAACCAGGAGTAGTGATGGATCAAGATGAGATCGAGACCAAACTGGCCGCCGCGCGGACCAAGCTGATTCTTGATAAGCCTTTCCTCGGCGCACTGGTGATGCGACTTCCCATGCAGCAAGCCAACCCAGACTGGTGTCCAACCACAGCCACTGACGCCAAATCCTTCTATTACAACCCTGAATACATCGATCAGCTGAGCCTCGATGAGACCCAGTTCATGCTGGCCCATGAGGCCCTGCACTGCGCCCTCTCCCACTTCGCCCGGCGACAGCATCGAACCAAGCTGCATTGGGATATGGCCTGTGACTATGCGATCAACCCCCTGCTCACCGAAGATGGGCTGAAGCCACCACCGGGATCATTGATGCTCCCCCAATTCAGCGGCATGACCGCTGAAGAGATCTACCCCTGTCTGGATGAGAAGAGTGACGACGAACCGCTGGATAATCATGTCTATGACCAAGACAACACGAAAGGCTCAGGCAGCGGTAAATCGGAAAAGGATATGGCCAATAGCCAGCAACAGAACAACAACGAACAAGAGGGTGACGAGCATGACAATCCCCAGAGCGGTTCAGGCAACGCCGCCTCTCAACCCCCTCCCCTCTCTCCGGATGAGGCTGAGACCCTGAATATCCAGTGGCAACAACGCATGGCCGGGGCAGCCCAACAGGCGATGCAGGCGGGGAAACTGGATGGCGCAATCGCCCGAATGGTCGACCATCTGTTGCAGCCCCAGCTTCCCTGGCGACTGCTGCTGGCGAGGTATATGACCGCGCTGGCAAGGGATGACTTCAGTTATCAAAGACCCTCCCGTCGAGAGGGGGAGTTCATATTACCGAGTCTGCGCAGCAATCAATTGGAACTGGTGGTCGCCCTGGATACCAGCGGCTCGATACAGGACCAGGAGATGGGGGAGTTTCTGGCTGAGGTCAATGCACTCAAAGGCCAGATGCGGGCCCGGGTCACCCTGCTCGCCTGCGATTCGGCGATCGCTGAAGAGGCTCCCTGGGTCTACGAATCCTGGGAAGAGTTCGACCTACCTGAAAAAATCACCGGGGGTGGTGGTACCAGCTTCAAACCGGTTTTCGACTGGATCGCGGAGCAGGACCTGAGCCCGGACCTGGTAGTCTATTTTACCGATGCGGAGGGGGCTTTCCCCCCCCTTGAACCCCACTACCCGGTCATCTGGCTGGTCAAAGGCAAGCAGAAGACCCCCTGGGGTCAGCGCATCCAGCTCAACTGAAGTTTGCTGGAATCTGTCGCGCAGCGAACCCGGGGGCGATGTCAGGATAGACTTACAGTGCTTTCTTCAGTGTGAAGGCGCCACGTAGATCACCGGGCTTGTAGCCACGCGCCTCATCAGCGGGATAGAGCTCATTGAGTTTGGCGCTGACCGGCTCGGCTAATTCAGCACCATGACACTTCGTGCAGACTTCAGCGGTAGGGATCGCCTTCATCATACGGAATACTTTACGGCCGTTCTCTTCAACCACTTCCGCCTTGATCATCTTCATAGGATCTTCACCGTTGATCTTACGGCTTTCAAATTCATTCAGCACCGCGGTCTCCCAGGCGTCGGCCCGGTTTTCAGGATTCCGCACCTTGAGGCTGGTCCGACCCACACGCCAACCGCTCATCTGAGAATGAGCTTCAGTGAGACTGGGGGCAACGGTATTACAGGTTGAAATGGTTGCGACCGGACCATTCGCTTTCATACCCTTCTGCAGTTCACCTTTGAGGTCACCGAAAAAGGCTTTGATCACCCCTTTGCCTTCGTTGATATTAGCCTGCATGGCCTGATCTGCCTGAACGCTTCCACTCAGCACAATGGATGCGAGAAACAAAACTACGCTCTTCTTCATCATGGAACTCCGTTGATTGATAGCCAATGTGAACCGGTCGGGAGTAAATTGCGCACGACTCCCAGTCGGACGGTTGGTCGTGAGGCGCTAGATTAAAGCAAAAAGTGAAAAAGACAACCCATTCATTCTTATAGATTTATTGAGTATTCGGTAAAACCGAACAATGCCCCTTTAAGCATCAAAAAAGACCAATGAATCAATCCACCCGTAGGCTATTAACCCTTGCCGCAATCTTATACCGACTATCGCCTGTAGAGATATGGCGCTAAGATGGCACAGACTCGTTATCCCGATACAATGGGGCTCACCCCATAACAGGCACTCCCTATTTAAGAGTTCTGATTCAGGAACTATTCTGCATCAACAGGTATCAGTTATTGGCATGGCAAGAACACCTCTGAATATCCGAATCACCCTCCTCCTGCTGGCACTGATACTTCCCACAACCAGCGCCGCAACAGAAGAAGAAAACATCAAACTGCCTGAACTGGGTTCCCCATCAGACCAGTACCTGACACCTGCGGATGAGATCAGGCTTGGCCGTGAATTCATGCAGAGCGTCAGAAAGACGAGCCCGGTAATGGATGACCCGTTGATCTCGGAATACATTCAAACCCTGGGCGAGAAACTGCTCAAGCAGAGTGAAGCCATCGGCCAGGAGTTTAACTTTTTTGTCATCGAACGCCCTGAAGTCAATGCATTTGCCGGACCCGGCGGCCATATCGGTATCTACAGCGGACTGATTCTCGCGACCCAGAGCGAGAGTGAACTGGCCTCGGTAATCGCTCACGAAATTGCTCATGTCACTCAAAAACATCTGCTGCGGGCCTTTGATGCGGCAAATCAGATGAGTGGTAAGACTGCCGCCCTGCTACTCGCCTCCATCCTGGTCGGCGCTGCCACTTCACCAGATGCCGGGATTGCTCTGGCCACCGGCGTTCAGGCCAGTGCCGTGCAGGAGCAGATCAACTTCACCCGAAGCAACGAGGAAGAGGCTGACACAGTAGGTATCCGGATACTGGCCAAATCCAACTTCGATCCCCGCGCCATGCCGATATTTTTCGAACGTCTGACCCATGCCAGCCGCCTCTATGATTCTGGGATACCGGAGATTCTGCGCACCCATCCGGTTACCACCAACCGCATTGCTGACGCTCTCGGAAGAGCCGAGACCTACCCCTATAAACAGTACCCGGGGAAATTAAGCTATTTTCTCACCCGTGAAACGCTACGGGTCAGATCCTTCAAGGACACGAAAGCCGCAGTGAAGCATTTTGCCACGGGGCTGGAGGAGGGCCGGCATCTGAATCAGGAGGCACATCAGTATGGCTACGCTTTGGCGCTGAAGGCCGACCATCAGTATGACAAGGCTGAAAAGGTGGTTGAGAAACTGTTGAAGGGTGCACCGCAGCAACCGGAGTATGTCCTACTCTCCGCTGAAATCGCCAAGCAGCAGAATGAAGCTGAAAAATCGCTGAAAATGCTCGAGACCTACTACCAACTGATGCCTGAAAGTTACCCAATCGCGATCGCATACATTGAGGATCTTACGCAAAACAAGCGCCTTGAAGAGGCCAAATCCGTAGCCCAGCAGACCCTGACGCTGCATGACAGGGATCCGAGACTCTATCGCTTGCTCAGCAAGATTGAGCAAAAGGCCGGACGGAAAGCCGAATCTCACCGCATGCTGGCAGAGTCCTATGTAGCCAGGGGAGAGTATCACCCGGCCATCCGGCAGCTGGAGATTGCATTGAAAGAGGCGGAAGCAACCGATTTCTATCAGACATCCAGAATCGAATCCCGCTTACAAAAACTTCGTGATCTGGTCAAAAAGGAGCAGTGAGCGGTCGAGGATCTGATCGCACCTGTTGAATAGGCCCTGACAGCAGGCCTATCGATGAGGATTTCCCCGATTCCACGCCAGATCCGGTGAAAACCTCATGTCGGCCTGCCGCTGCCTCAATTCGTGGCCTGGACAGGCCTGGTTCAGCCATCAAACCTGTCATTTGGCAATCTTCAGGCCAGATAGGCTCAATTTTTAGCTGTCAGCCAAGCCATACCCCGAAAAAGTGCTGGTTGGGATAGCACATAACTCAAATTCAGGAAAACCCCTACCCGAAGCGGAACAAACCCAAGCCTTTCATAAGGGTGCCATGCTGCTAACATCACAAAGCACTAATATTTCAAAATTTTTTGCTTGATATCGCTCTCTGATTCGGTATTCTTACGATCTACCTGTAAAGGTAATGCTTATCGGCAAACCCGTTTAAATAAAAAGAAGCCGGTAAGAACGCATCCTCGATAACGAAATAAACATTGGAGGACATGGTGCACAGCTGTCGCAACTTTTTACTGTAAAAGTTGTTCTAAGCCACTGACAAACATGAGTGACCGTAAGTGATCCCAATACCGAACCGGTAGTTGATGGTGATCGAGTTGATTGTTCATAGCGGTAACAACATGTCTTGCGAGGCACAATAATTCAAGACGACAGCTTTATTAATGCCAATGACCCGGCAAATGTGATTGCAACGGTTGAGGGATAAATCCTGACCAAATTTTGTCACAGAGAACTGGGCAATGAAATTGACCAACCCATTCAGTTTCATAAAACAAACGTTAATCACTAACCTTTCTCAGTCTGGAGAGAATGAATGAGCAATGAAATGAAACGCAGGATCTTCCTCAAAAGATCACTCGCAGCTGGCTCGATAGGTGTCGCTGCCGCTACCGGACTTTTGGCTCCTCAGCAGGTTCTGGCTGCCTGGAACAAGGCCGCTTTTGAAGCTAAGGAGCTCTCTGGTGCACTGGACGCACTGTTGGGCAGTTCTGACATGTCAGAATCTGCAGACATTAAAGTCAAAGCACCGGACATCGCAGAAAATGGTGCCGTAGTACCAATCACAGTTGATGCCAGCATTGATGGCGTCGAATCAATCGCAATCATTGCTTCCAATAATCCAGTGCCTCTGGTTGCCAATTTCGTCATGGGACCAGGTGCAACCGGTTTTGTCTCTACCCGTATCAAAATGGGTAAAACTGGCGATGTTGTTGGTGTTGTCAAAGCGGGCGGCAAGCTCTACAGCGCCAAGAAAGAAGTCAAAGTCACCATTGGTGGTTGCGGCGGCTGATCGCAGCTGATTCCGTCAACTACATAACGAATACGAGGTATAGAGCATGGCTAAATCGATCAAGATCCGCGCCAAAGAGAAAGGTGGCGTAACCACTGTTAAGGCCCTGATGACCCATCCAATGGAGACAGGCGGCCGTAAAGACAAGAAGACCGGTAAGACCATTCCGGCTCACTTCATTCAGGAAGTGGTCTGTAAGCACAAAGGCAATACTGTGATGATGGCTGAATGGAGTGGTGGTGTTTCCAAGAACCCCTACATCTCCTTCAAGTTCTCCGGTGCCGCCAAAGGAGATGATCTCGAACTCTCCTGGACTGACAATACCGGTAAGAGCGACAGCATGACCAGCAAGATCAAGTAACGATCCGCTGCAGCAACCGCTGTTGATTTCGAATCTTATCGATTCGATACAATAAAAAGGGCGCATAATGCGCCCTTTTTATTCGCAGGTTTGCCAACCAACAGAAAAACCTCTCGCGGACCGGTTAACTCTCTTTTTTCTCCTCGTCTGAAGATTCCTCTTCCAGCAGCTTCGCCCACTCCTCTTCAAGCGAGCCTGGTTCAAATTCCGCTTGTTCCACTTCCGAGCTGTCCATTTCAGGGATTTCGATATCGATGGAGTTTAGATCATCCACCATCGATTCACCACTCTGCTCAGCTACCTCAATGTCATCATCGGAAGCTTCAGCTTCGATCTCTGATGCGGCCTCACCGGACGATTGATCCTCGGCTTCAGCGGTCTCATGCATCATGTCATCTGCAATCTCCATCACTTCATCGATGATCTCTGAAACCTCTTCATCCACATCCGCTGAACCTGCAGTCATTGATTGCACATCTGGTATCTCAACTTCTGGTATCTCAACTTCTGGTATCTCTGCTTCAGTGCTATCTGCATCAGAAGCATCCACCTCCGGAGTCTCGATATCCATAACATCCTCAGCTGGAGTCTCTGGGTCAGCCACAGGTTCAACGGCTTCTTCAACCTCTGTCTCTACACTCTCCTCTTCCAGCTCTGATAGAGAGGATTCCGTCAACTCCTCCGCAGTCATATCCGGGATGACCATATCATCATCGTTGCCAATTTCTGTGGCGATCGCTGCGACTTCAGCCGGAGGAGGCGCTGTAGTTGCTTCGGCAACCGCGGATTGAGCCTGATCAGACGGCGCACCCGCTTCCTGACCTGCAAGCGCTGTTGCTTCTGCTGGAAAACCGGAATCACCATCGGCAAACATTGTCGAGTATTCATTCAGCATACGACCCATGGTATCCATGGTCACTTTGAGCTCTTCTGCCAATCGCGCATTCTCTGCTTTCAGTGCTTCAACCTCGTCGCTGCTGACATCATCGGATCCGCCAGTTCCACTGACATTGCCAGCCAGAGCCTGATAGGCCAGTACCAGGTTCTCCACGTCCACATCGATCTGTTGCAAATAGACCTGATCATCTTTGAGAAATCCATTCAGCATATTCTGATAGAGAGTCATCTCCGTCTGCACGATGCCATGCAACGTCTGATCGAGCTGGGGACTCTGCAATTGGTACTGCTCCTCCAAGAGTTTTTTCAACCGTTCTGAACGTTTCTCCTTATCAGCCTGCACCCGCTCTGCCAAGTGGTGTGCCGCCTTGCGAATCCGTTGTTTGCGAAGCAGTGTAAACAGCAGTAAAAGCCCACTCAGAACCACCAGCCCGAGCATGACCTCGGCAATGATCATTGCGCTCAATGAACTGATTTCGATCATTCTGCTTTCTCCTGCTCAGCCTCTGCTGATGCCACGGGAGACGCCTCAACCAGACTGATCTGATTGTTCCGATTTGATCTGCGAATCCACCAGAAGACACCACCACCAATAACGATCAAAAGCAGATTGATCACACCGAACCAGATCGCAGCTCCCAGCCAGCCCTGCTCCTCTTCTGGCTCAGGCTCTGGCTCAGGCTCCGGTTCCGGCTCAGGCTGAGGTTCAGGAACCGGATCGGCCACAGGCTCAGGTTCAGGAGCCGGCTCAGGGGGCGCTGGTACAGGCTCTGCTTCCGGTGGTTTCATTCCTTCAACCTCAGCAGGACTGTCAATATAGTCAACTACTGCACCATCCAGCGTACGGGCTTGAGCTTTCAGGGTAACCTTTCTGGAACCGGAAAAGCCCATCAGATCGATCACCCCGACCGCTTCCCCACCAGCTGAGGATGACTGCAGAGAGAGCGGCTGTTCGTTGCCGGATTGATCCTCCAGCCAGGCTTCCAGCTGCAGCGAACCGGGCTCAATCAGTTTTGCATCGGCACTCAATTGCAGATCCAGTGTCTTGCCATCTTCACGGGGCTGCAGATGCATCTCCACCGGAGGCACGACCTGATAGGTTGTGCGCCGTTCCCGGTTGAATGTTGCCCCCCGGGCATTGATGATCAACTCACCGACACCACTGTTCAGGGCTTCCCCACCAAAGGTCATCGTGAAATAACCATCACCAGCCTTTGCGTCCGGCACCCTGCCATCATCCGCCAGCGGCCTTGGCTCAGAGTCACCCAGGATATCGCTTCTGCTGGCAGCGATATTCACTTTCTGCAAAAACTCCTGTTTGCTGATAGTCTTGCCGTGATCGGTAAAACTCACCTGGTAGTCCAGACTCGATCCATGAATGATCCGATTGGGAAGTTCGGTGGTCACCATTTTCAGATCGGTCACCACCATTACCCGATTATCCGGATCCGCTTCAGCCCGAATTCGCCATTCACCTGATTTGGGATCGGATATGGTCAACATATCGTAGCCCTCATCCCGATGCCAACTGACATTCGCCGGTACGTTATCTGCATTGAATGACTGACCTTCTGGGGGAAGGACTTCCGTCGGCTTGGCTCCCGGTTTGTGAAAAACCAACAGGGTCGCTTCTGTAATGCTTGGATCAATGGTGAACTTGTTGTCTTTCAGGGGTACGGAATCGGGTTTTCCAACCTTCTCAAAGATTCTCAAAAAGACCTTTTGCAGCTGATCCGCGGTCTCAGTCTGTTCGTACCAGCCTCCAGTCTGACCGGCCAGCTCCTGCATCAATTCGTGATCTGCATTCTTCGACAGGGCAATGGTATGCACTGTAACCTGATGCTGCTTCAGTCTGGGAAGTAGTTTTTTCAGAATTCGCTGCTTCGAGGCGGCATTCTTCTTTTTGTCTTTGGAGATGTCCACCATCCCATCAGTCAGAAGAATGACACTGCGACGATACGGCCCGGGGGGACCGCTCCAATCTTCAGTGGATCGTTTGAGCGCATCCTCGATATTGGTGAACTGGCCTGGGGAACCGATCGATTTTGAACTTTTCCTGGCCTTCTGCTTCCACGCTTTATCCACTTGGCCAAGCGGGATCTGCATATTCACATATTGGCCGAATGTCCAAACTCCGGCTCGTGTCTCAGATGACAGCAAGCCAACCAGCAATCGCAGCGCCGGTCGTCTCAGGTTCTTCGGATCATTTTTCTTCATGCTCCCTGAGACATCGATCAGAATGCGTGCATCAGCCTTGTCAGCCGATGTCCTGGCCACGGCTGCCGGTGCCGAAATAACGGCTAAAGCCAGCGTGGCGATGAGAACTCTTTTAGCAATTCCTTTCATTATTCTGGAGAAACCCCGACTCTATTACCCGTCGTACAGAGAACAAAATGGCTGCTGAGACACATTTCAGCCCTATCACTTTAACGGCTAACCAGGGTAGCTCTTTAATTCCTAATCATCCAGCAAGGTGAAATCTCGGTCTGTTAAAGTGATTAATCGGCAGAATGGATGGTTCAGGACTGTTTTTTATAGGGTGAAGGAATCCCGTCGGGCTGTTTGGAAAACCGCTTGTAGGACCATTGATACTGGGTCGGGAACATGTTGATCAGGGTCTCCACACTCTGATTCAAAGCTCTGGCGGCCCGTTGCGGATCAGCATCCGCAATCCCTTCAGGGGCTGGCAGGTAGTGAATGTCGTAGCCTCGTCCCCCCGATAGGCGCTCGGCACAGGCGAGTATCACCTTTGCGCCGGTCTTTCTGGCAAGCTTGTTGGTCAGCATCATGGTCAGTGCCGGACGGCCGAAAAATGGTGCAAACTCCGCACCCCGGGCAGATTTCGGTTGCTGATCGGGCAGAATGCCGGTCATGCCCCCTGTTTTCAGGGTCTGCAGGATACGCTTCACACCACGATTGTCAGTAGGCACGAGTTCAGCCCCACCCCGCTCCCTGGCCTGCTTGATCAGATCACCGAAAGACGCCTTTCTTGGTGGCCGGTAGAGGTTGGTCAAGCTGCCCCTACGCTGCAGTTCTATGCCGACGATCTCCCAGCAACCAATATGGGGTGAAAGAATGATCAACCCCTGCCCTTCGTCCCGAACCAGGTGCTCTTCGCCATGAATCGCATGAATCATCGCCAACACATCATCCAGGGGTCGAAACCAGATGGCGCTCATCTCCATCAGGGTGCAGCCGATCTGCTGCATGGTCTGGTTACGCAATTGACGTCGCTCGACCTCAACCATCTCGGGGTAGCAGAGAGCCAGATTGATTTCAGTAGCGCGCAGTTCCCGATTGGGAATAAGGGTATAGAGTCTGCCCAGCACCCGACCTAGAGCATGCAACCAGGAGAGAGGCAGACGATGCAGAGAGTACCAGAGTTTGAAAAGAATCCGCTCTAACATGACCGTGGATTGTACACAAAATCTCAGATTTAGCTTATCAATATTAATCCAACGACTGAGCGTGCCGTGTTACAACCCGACGAGCGGGAAAACTTCCCTTTTCAATCGCCCAGCAAACCTCTTAGATTGTTTTCATCCATAAAGCATCTAACCTATTTACTAGGGCCTGTTAACAGGACAAACTTAATCGCCGGGTTGATAGAATAAGATATACCACAGAGGAGGCTCTCATGAGCGACCAAAAACTACAAAATCTGACGCCACAACAGGCCTGGCAGATGATACAGGACGACTCCAGGTCGGTACTGGTGGACATTCGATCCACCATGGAGTTTCTGTTTGTTGGACATCCCAAAGGTGCGGTGCATGTACCCTGGATCGATGAACCGGAGTGGACGGTCAATCCCCACTTCGTAACCGAGATAAGGAAGTTGCTGCTAGGGGGTAGCATCTGCACCATTGATGAGGGCTGCGCACCGGTGATCCTGATCTGCCGCAGTGGCAAACGCTCCCTGGAGGCTGGGAAAGCGCTGCTGGATGCAGGCTTTATTCGGGTCTTCCATATCGACGAAGGTTTTGAAGGTGATCTTGATGAGGACCATCGACGCAGCACCCTGGGAGGATGGCGCTTTCACGGTCTACCCTGGGAACAGTGTTGAGACGATCAGGCGGTTTCTGTATGCCGGGTGTGAAACCACCCGCTACAGGGTAACCGGATAGTGCCAACAACGCTTTTTGTATGTTGCAATCTCACGCTCAATTACAAATCGTATCAAGTTGGATTCATTGAACATAGATCAGTAACAACAGTTACTGGAATGGTATTTAATCAAAAGACGGGCTTTTCCTGCATTGATGTGGTAAATATCACTCTGCAATGATCAACAGTGTTGCAACAAGGAAGGGCATGCTGCTTGGTCAACAGATTATGGACAGCATTGTAAACACAGAGAATGTTGTGTTAAACAACAGATCACTCATTGAACTACAGGCGTCCGGAAGGCTTAGCAATGAACCACAGGGAGGTATTCAATGCGACAGATAAAACTCAAACAGTCTCTACTCTTACTTTCACTTTTGAGCTGTCTACCCATAGGCAATCAGCTACATGCCATGCAGAGCGGTTATCTGGATGCGGTTAAAGCGGATTATAACGAGTTCAACAGCGGAACATTTGAACCACCACCGCAATCAACCTGGATCGGCTCGCTCAGCACAGACACCGATAACGACAGACTCGGCCACAATGACCTGCAAGACTTTTCCCTGTTTTTGAAGCAAGCCTCTCCAGGCAGCTTTATCTTCTACAACAAATTACCGGACCAATATAAGGATCAGTTGCATCAGCACTATCTTAAGTCTGGCAACCTGGATGAGATCAAAAAGGCTATTTTCCATTATTCACGTAAAGTCAAAAAGCAGAATCTCAATTAAGCATCTGCACTTCTATTTAGCTGTAGCGAAAGTCTATGAACACTCATTTTAAGTCAGTCAATTGGCTATGCCGCCTATCCCTTTTATTGATCTCTTTTGCAGCAACTACAACCTTTGCAGGCTTGGACACCACACTGGCGCTACCAGCAGAAGGTAAAAACCTCAGCGCTGAAGAGATCGCCAGGCAGGTCTATTTTGCCAATCACTTCTACGCTTTCAAAAACTTCTCCATAGAGCGCCGTGGCCGCACAATGACCGTACTGATCAATCGCTCCTCCAGCGGTAAAGTCTCCACTACCGCGTTGGAACGTCATTTGAACAACAATTACCAATCGGCTGAGGACGAAACAATTCAATCACGCGACCTGGCAATCTTCCATTCCGGCAAGTTACGGGGCACCGGAATGCTGATTACCGAATATAAAGATGACGAGAAAAACAAAGACTATATGATCTGGTTACCCGCACTGAGAAAGATCAGAAGATTCGCACAACCTCAGCACGACGATGCCTGGGGAGGCAGTGTCTTCACATTCGGTGATGTCACCTTGAGAAAACCTGATGATGAGGAGCATGAACTGATCGGCAAGAAAAAACTGCGCACCTGTCTGGGCACCATCGATGATCTCGAGAACAAGCACTATCGCTATGTTGGTGAACTGCCAGGGCGCAGCTGCCGTCACATCAACAAACAGGTCTACGGTTTGAAAAGCACCACCAAGTTCGACTACTGGTGGTATGACTACCGGATCAGTTACATCGATACCACAAGCTTTGCCGACTATCGCACCCTCTACTTCAAGGATGACCAATTGATCAAGGTTATCGACAGGGACTGGGGACTGGTAGACAGTGACAGGGAGAGTGATCCACGGGCTCTGTTCTGGAAATACTGGTATGGTTTCGACCTGCGAACCGGCCAGGAGAGTTGGGCGGTGATTCCACAAAAAGTGGTCAGTTACAATAAAAAGCGCAGAAAGTCATTCTGGACTGAAAAGACATTGCGCAAGATCAAGCGTTGAG
>JAHRHW010000087.1 GCA_019100305.1 Candidatus Thiodiazotropha taylori
CTTTCAGATCCTGAGGATCATCGAATTTCGATCGTCTTATGGCACTGATGGTTTTGCTGTCGGGTAGAACCTGCGCCAGATCACCTTCTAATGGCTCTCCAAAAAAACGCTTCAGTTCAGAAACATCAAGGAAAGTGTCACCATTGAGATCGATTCGCTTGAAGATACGCTTTTTACGCCATTCGTCATAACTGAGCTGGCCATCACCATTTCGGTCCATCTTTTTCAGCGCGCCAGCCGCTGACTTGGCAATGACAACCTGACTGGCCGTCAACAGGAGGATCACAACAAGCGCTGTAATCCAATTCTCCGGTTTTGTATGTAACGACTTCATAACGACCACCCGAAAACTGCATTTATCCCAAACGGTCAGCCATCAGGACGCTCCGCTCTCGTGCTCAACGACCTGACAACAGATGCTCATAGAGCTCTATATACGCCCGCATAATCGGCGCTTTACCGAACTCCTGCTGTGCCCGTTTCAATCCCATATCAGCCATTGAGTCTCTTAACCCATCATCCTTCAAGGCCTGCTCGATATGCATTGCCAGCGAGGTCGGATTTTCACACTCGAACAGCAGACCATCCTCTGCATGACGGACAACCTCCCTTGCCCCCATGGAAGCCGACGTCACCAGGGGTCGGTTGTAACCCCAGGCCTCTATGATGACATTGCCGAAAGGCTCTGCATTGGTGGAAGGGAAAACGATCAGATCGGCCAGTCGGTAGTAGGCATCCGGATTGAGTTGCCAGCCTGTCCAGACGATTCGCTGATTCAGATTGAGTCGCTCTGCCTGCTGATGCAGATCATCTTTGAGTGGACCATCACCAAGGATCACCTGCCAGACCGGTCGACCGGCAATCTCTTCAGGCAGCCTTGCCAAAGCATCGAGCAGAAAGCGATGCCCTTTGAAGGGAACAAACCTTCCCGGGGTCATCAACACCCAGGCCTCCTCGGGTATGCCCAGTTTGGCTTTCATCCCTGCAGGAGCCTCACCCGGTTCGGGCAGTTCGGCAAAATTGTAGATATGGAATACCCGTTGAGCGGGAAAGCCTGCTTCGATCAGATAGTCGCAAATCCCTTTGGTGTTCCCGATCCAGGCATCCGCATGGCGATACCCTGCCAGTTTGTAGTAGCCACCCAATCGGGCGACATGCACGGCACCACTCCCTTTCGGCAGGCGGGTAAGCCGGGTTGCCCTGCCCATGTAAGTCTGGACGATTTGTGGCTTGCGCTGCTTGACCAGCTGGGCAATCTCATATTTCGAAAGCGGATCCCAAACGGTACGCATACCCAGGGGGTGACAGGTCAGGTTGGCCCAATGGTCACCCTCGAGCTCGCTGCCTCGACGTACGCCGATCTCTGTCGGATGTCCAAGCGCTACCAACTCCAACGAATAGCGCTGGAACCAGCGCTCCGCGCCACCAAATGATTTGCTGCCGATGATCTGTAAACTTTCTATCTCGCTCATGAATGATTGTCTGTGTTGAACAATCTCTGATAGACGGCCAGGTTTCCTTCGACCATCTGTTCCACAGAGAAACTTCTGCGCATCTTCTCTCTGCCCGACTCCCCCATCTCCCGGCGCAGAGACTCATCGGCGAGCAGTTGTTCTACCGCATCCCCCAGGACTTCCACACTGCCGCCGGGTACCAGCCGACCGTTGACTCCATCCTCCACCACTTCAGGCATACCTCCGGCATCCACCGCCACGATCGGCAGTCCGGCACTGGCCGCCTGCAACAGAGCGATCCCCAAACCCTCCATCAGTGCCGGATGGACGAGCAGATCCAGACAGGGAAAGATGTCGGCAAGATCCTGACGGAAACCGGCCAGTTGTATATGGGATTGTAGGCCAAGCCGCTCGATCTCATCCTGCAGCTCCTCCTGCAGTGGCCCTTTGCCGAAGATCAGCCAGTGGAGATTTGGGAAACGCCGCATCAATCTGGGCATCGCCTGCATTAGATAGCGATGACCTTTGCGGCTGATCAGTTGAGCGACAGTCGCCATCACCAGGGTATCTTTGGCCAGATTGAACTCCGCTCTGAACCAGCTTTTGTCGCAGGGCTTTTGATAGGCCTCCACGTCCACTGCGCTGCGAACGCAGGCCAATTTCTCCTGCGCCACCCCCTCTTCGAGCAGCACATCGGCGATCCCCTGGGAGATAGCGATAACCCGGTCATAGAGGGAGTATTTCCACTTCACCACAGCGGCGGATTCCGGATTGTCCACCCGCCGGGAGAGCACGGTTTTAATACCGCACAAGCGGCCTGCAATACCACCCAGCAGATCGGCTCCCCGGCGACTGTGAAGATGCATCAAGTCTGGTTCAACCTGCCGAATGATGCGCCGCAGTCGCCAGATAAATCCTAGATCGAGATCACCTCGCATCGGTACTTCATGAACCTCAGCCACACTCTCTTTCACTGTCCGACCAATAGCGCTGCCGACCGGGCAGACCAGATGGGACTCGACCCCGTTCTGCTGCAGACCGGCAAGCAGATAGCTGACCTGTTTGGCGCCGCCGTAGAGGTGCTGACCTGTCTCCACATGCAAAACTTTCACTGACCGCCTCCGCTGAAACCGGGCAGACGGTTAGCCCGCGCCACAACCTCAGCTGCAGTAATCTCCGCCATGCAATCGAACGAACCCTGGCAGGTCGGTTTACGCTTACACGGGGAACAGCTGCGGGGGTGGTAGATCACTTGAGCGTTCTCATGGGTTGTATCCAGATAGGGTCGAGTGGAACCGAACAGACAGAGAGTCGGCCGGTTCATGGCGATGCCGATATGCGTCAGCCCCGTATCGACACCCACAACCAACGAGCCTCTGGCAATCAGGGCCGCCGCCTGACGAAGGCTGGTCTCCCCCACCAGATTAATCAAGCCCTCGCCTGAGGCTTTGATCTGCGCTGCCGGCTGACGATCCCCCGGACCACCAAGCATCACCACAGGCAACTGCCAGCTCTCCGCCACTTGCTGGATGAGCGCTTGCCATGAGGCATTGAACCAGTGTTTCTGCGGTCTGGTGGTAAAGGGACAGATTAGCACGAATCCCCGCTCCAGCTGATGCTTTTCGATCAGCTGACCCGCATAGCCCCGATCCTCGTCGGAGAGCCCCACATGCATCTCGAAGCGCTCCACCGGCAGATTCAGCCGTTCAGCCAGATAGAGATACTCGGATCCGATCCGTCTCGGTTCGCCCCCTTTCTCCACTGTGGAAGTCATCAGATACTGGCTGCCCTCTCTGGACCCCAAACCAATCCGTTGGCCGGCACCAGAAAACCAGGTCAGCAGACCGCTCTTGAGCAAACCCTGTACATCCAGGGCCAGATCAAAATTCCGCTCCTGTAATGAACGGCGGAAGCTTGCCACCTCCCGCCACAGAGCCAGCCAGCGACGCTCCTTCCACAGAGTTTGCCATCTGGCTCTGGGCCAGATCACCACTTCATCCAGCTCCGGATGGTGTTCCAGCAGGGCTTTCGATTCCGGCTGCACCAGCCAGCTTATGCGTGCCCTGGGATAACGTTGCCGCAAAGCGTGGATCAGTGGCGAGGCGAAGACAATATCCCCAATGGCGCTGAGGCGCACGATCAGAATCGACGGTTTGTCATGCTCAGGGATTATCACAGTGGATCCGGTGTTGGTTGTTCGTCGACTTCATGCAGCTCTGAGTCTGACGCAGCTTTGATTACAACCGGATATATTACAAGCAGCTTGGGGATTATGTTAGTGTTAAGCCTTAATGGAAGTCCTGATTCTTCTGTCATTCCGATGAATACCGGTTTCCCTGTGGATGATTCACTCGATTCCGACATTGGCCGGAATAAGGGTGAATCGATCAGCACTTCCTTATTTTTGTAAATTACATCCATGCTGAACACTGACATACCTGATCTGATCTATCTGGGCCGCAGTCGGCTGCATCGCAACCGTGCCAATCTGATCCAGACCCTGCATACAGTGGCGGCACTCACCGAACTGGGCATCGACACCCGCCTCTACCTCCCTCCCTGGCATCGACCGGTGACCCCGCAGCAGCGCTGCGATGAGATGGGCATCAGCAGTAAGATCGATATCCGTGCCAGTCAGTGGCTGCATCGGCGCTGGCCTTTATCGCTCTTTCCGCGTCTGCATAAACGCATGCTCAGCCGGGCTAAAGCAGTCTATGTACGCTCCCCTGAGCTGAGCCTCGGACTCGCCTCCCAGGGGATCAGACACCACTTCGAAGTGCACACCCTGCAGCCGATGATTCAGCGAAGCCAGTTATCACAAGTGATTGAGCTGCACCGCAAGGGGGTAATCGATCAACTCCTGCCGATCAGTCGCAGCGCGGCAGAGGCGCTGATCGAGGCGGGCGCCGATGAGCAGCGGATCCACATCAGCCCCTCCGGGGTTGAGCTTGAGGCCTTTCAAAGACAGCCGGAACTCGACAGCCGGGGCCTGGCCAACCCGAGGATCGTCTACCTTGGACGGATCAGCCGGGACCGGGGCCTGGAGATTCTGACCCGCATTGCCCAGGCCAACCTGGGGCAGGTAATGTTGGTTGGTGACAGCGATGACCCGGTACCCGACCACCCGGCACTGCAGCACAGGCCCAGTGTGCCCCACCGGGAAGTGGCCAAGCTCTACGGTGAAAGCGAACTGGTGGTGTTACCCTACCAGGCCGATCTGAGCCATGCGGACGGGATCAGCCCAATGAAGCTGTTCGAGGCGATGGCAGCGGGGAGGCCGATCATCGCCAGTGACATACCGCCGTTGCGGGAGATTCTTCAGCCGGGACACAATGCCCTGCTGGCCGATCCTGCCGATCCGGACGCCTGGGTGCAACGGGTGGTTGAATTGAGAGATAATCCGCAGCTGGCTCAGCGTATCGCCCTGCAGGCACGTGAAGATGCGGCTGCCTACAGTTGGCCGAACCGGGCGACAGGCATTGCCAAAGCCATCGGTCTTCTATGATATAAAAAGATAACGATAAGAACGACATAACTACTACAAACGCAGAAAAACATGTTGCAAGCCCTTAGCCCCTATTTCAAACCGAGCCGCATAGCCGACTCGAAACTGCAGCAGGCCAGTGACTGGATTGGTGTGCTCGGGCTCTATATCTTCTCCTTTTTCAGCCTGCTGAGCATTGCCGGCGCCAACCTGGGGCTGGGACTGATGCTGATCGGCCTGCTCCTCTCGAGTGACGCCTGGCGACGCCTGCCGCGACAGTTTCTGTTCTGGTCATGCCTGCTGATCATCGTCTACATCGTCTACCGGGGCGTCGAGGCGATGGCCGAAATCCCACACGATCACAAGACCCAGGCCAATCAGGCGCGGGACTGGGCACTGCTGTTTCTGTTCTTCATCCCTGCCTGGTGGCTCAGTCAGTCTCCCCGGCGAATCCCGACTGCCCTGGGTTTGATGCTGGCCGGCTTCACCCTGGGCATCCTCAGCGCGCTGGATGGGGAGACTCTCGCTCAACTGCTCCAGGGGGAGCGCTCCGGCATGCACTTTGGCAAGCCGATCATCTTCGGCTTTGATTGTGCGGTAGCAATCCTCGGTTTGATTGTGCTGGCGATCTACCGGCTCAACCCCCAGCTGAAACAGAACCGTAGCCAGCAGGTCCTGCTGGTTGTGCTGATCATTCTAGGCATTCTCTTCTACACCCAGGGGCTGATCATCAGCCAGTCCCGCGGGGTCTGGCTGGCACTCTTTTTCGCCCTGCCCACCATCTTTCTAACGCTCAAGTTCACCCGCCAGAGCAAGAAACAGCCGAAGGTCTCCCTGCTGATGCCCCTGGCTGCCGTCGGACTGGTACTGGCACTGATCCTGGCCCTCAACTGGGACACCATTCAGGCCCGGATCTCAACCGAGCAGAGCGAGCTGGGCACCGTGGTCAGCGAGGGCCTGGATGAAGCCCCTCTCACCTCCTCCACCTACCGGCTGCATCTGTGGGAGTTCGGACTCAACAAATGGCTGGAACGCCCATTTACCGGCTGGGGACCCGGCACCACCCATGCCCTGGTAGAGGCGGAGAACAATCCCAACCTGAAGGACCACCGGGATGTCGGCTTCGACCATCTGCACAATGCCTATCTGGAGGTGGTGTTTCAGCTCGGACTGGTGGGCATCATGATCATCGCCCTGATCTGTGGCCTGATGGTCTCGAAAATCATGGAGGCGTTTCGCCGCCAGCGCATCTCGATCTACTTCCTCGCCTTCCTGTTCAGCAACTTCATGCTGATCGCCATCTATAGCCTGACCGACTTTCGCCATCTACACTGGAACTGGCGCTTCTACTGGCTGATAATCGCCGGCTGTGCCTATGCCTTTACCCTGATGACCTTCAGGCCACACCTGGAACGGCAGAACCGAACCCCCCAAGAGGCGTGATCGATGAGTGAAGACCAATCCATTGCCACCGGCCGCTGTCTGTGCGGCGCGGTAAGCTATCAGATCAAGGGAAATCTGGGCATTTTTCAATATTGCCACTGCTCACGCTGCCGCAAGTTCACCGGCAGCGCCTTTGCCGCCAACCTGCTGGTCTCGCCGAAGCAGTTTGAATGGCTGAGCGGCGAGCAATTGGTAGGACGTTACGAACTGAGCGAGGCGAAGCACTTTGCCACCGGTTTCTGCAAACAGTGTGGCTCCTCGCTGCCCTGGCTCTCTCAGAGCGGCAAGGCGGTGATCGTGCCTGCCGGTACCCTGGACGAGGATCCGGGCATCCATCCCTCACAAAACGTCTTCTACACCTCCGGAGCTGACTGGTACGAAGAACCCCATAGCCTACCCCATTACGATACCCTGCCCGGCAAGAAATGAGTGACAGCAAGGTATCGCCCCCGGATCTCGCTGTGCTTGTCTCACTCTCCGGAGAGGGGGGCGTGGAACGCATGGTGTTGAACCTGGTCAACGCCATCGCAGAGCAGGGCATCCGGGTCGATCTTCTGTTGATCAAGACCCGCAGCAAACATCTGGATGCACTCCACCCGCAAGTGAATCGCATCGATCTTGGCAGCAAGCATACTGCCACCAGCCTATGGCCGCTGCGGCGCTACCTGAAACAGAGCAAACCACCGGCACTGCTTGCGGCGAAAGACCGGGCCGGCCGCATGGCGGTCATCGCCAGGGCACTGGCCGGATCCAAACAAACCCGACTGTTGATGCGCCTGGGCACCAACCTGACGGCCGCATTGGCGCATAAATCCCCCTGGCGAATGCGTCTTCGACGTCTGCCGATTCGTCTGCTCTACCCGCACATCGACCGCATCATCGCCGTATCCGAAGGGGTTCGGCAGGATACCCTGGCAGTCTCCGGGATCGATCCGGATAAGGTCAGTGTGGTGCGCAATCCGGTGGTTACCCCACATCTGGAGAGAGCCGCGGAAGCACCAGTACCTCACCCCTGGCTCGAAGAGAGCGAAATACCGGTGATACTGGGCGCCGGGCGCCTGACCCTGCAGAAAGATTTTCATACACTGATCCAGGCCTTTGCCCAGCTGAGGGAGAGACGTCCCTGCCGGCTGATCATCCTCGGTGACGGACGGCAGAAAGCACCTCTACAGGAGCTGGCTGAAAGCCTGGGTGTGACAGCTGATCTGGCGCTCCCCGGCTTCACCTCGAATCCCTACGCCTACATGAAACGGTCGCAGCTGTTTGTACTCTCATCCCGCTGGGAGGGTTCACCGAACGTTCTCACCGAGGCGATGGCACTCGGGGTGCCGGTGGTCTCCACCGACTGCCCCAGTGGTCCGAATGAGATCCTGGAGCAGGGCCGAATCGCACCGCTTGTCCCGGTTGGTGATCACCAGGCCCTGGCTGCGGCGATGGGAGAAGTGCTCGACTCACCACCAAAAAGCGAGCAGCTGCGTGAGGCTGTCGCGGAATATCGCGCTGAGATCAGCGCCATCCACTATTTAAAACTCATCGGTTGAACACCATGCTGCTTTCCATCAAATACAACTTCCTGTTTGTACACATCGCCAAGACCGGCGGCACCAGTGTCAGGTCGGCACTGCAGCCACTGCGCTGGCGTGATCCCTGGTACTACCCGATGTTCCTCTGCTCCCGTTTCAGCCATCTGAGCGGACACCGTATTGGCACCAAGTTCCCCCGCCACTCGAGGATCGTCGCCGCCAAGGAGCTGCTGCCGGAAGAGTTCTTCAACAATCTGTTCAAGTTCGCCATTGTGCGCAATCCGTGGGATCTGCAGGTCAGCTCCTACCACCACATCCGCCGGGAGCGTCCCCATCTGATCTCCCACATCGAGGACTTCGAACAATTCATCCGTTGGAAACTCGATCCGGAGCGGCCCTATCAGTACCATGTGGACACCTCCATACAATCCCAACTCGACTACCTGATCGACCTGCAGGGAAAGATCCTGGTGGACTTCATCGGCCACTACGAAAATCTGGCGGAAGATTTCAAATCGATCACAACCCAACTCAAGATCGATGGCATCAGCCTGCCCCACAAACGCCGGGCAAAAGATCGCTCAAAGGATTATCGGGAGTACTATACGGACGACCTGGCGGAGCTGGTGGGCAACCACTTCAAACGGGACATCGAGGCGTTTGGTTACCATTTCGATCCGCTCAAGTGATTGGGGTTGAATCGTCTTGCGGACAATCCCGGGACTGAGGTTTCAGTCGAGAACCCTCATCCCGGGAGCCGTTGATCACAGAGCGTTACTGGGGACAGTTCACCGTGTATTCCCATGCGGTACCACTGGTTCCCTCACAGTTGGGAATCACCTCAACCGCAATCACCGACGAGTTGCCTGAGTAGCTGATGGGCACTGTCCTATCCTCACCCACACAACCGCTATCGAACAACAGCTCACCTTCATAGTGCAGGCGCATGCGATCACGAATATTGTAGGTTTCGTAATAGAAATCGAAACTGCCTGAATTCTGACCCAACTCGATCTGACGGGTGTCCGGTGTGTCACCCCCTGCATTCTGGGTACTGCTGCAGGCCTCCGGTTCACCGGTGCCGTAAAACTTCAGACGCCAGGACTGTAAGGTGCCGCTATCGCCGGTCACCCGGTCCCGCACCGTCAAGGTCCAGTCACCATTGGCTGCACCACCGAGGTGTCGGGCGCTGCCGAACACCCAGCCATTGAAACTGCTGCAGGTCACCCGTGTGAACAGAGGGAATCCGCTGGAACAGCCACGGGGCTCGCTAAGCAGACTCTGTGAGCCATCGGGACCGGTCAGTAGAATCTCAAGATCACCGGGCTCCGTATGGCTGGCGCTGAAGGTGATTTCAACATACTCGATATGGTCGATTCCGCTGTTGGATACGGTGATGGTACTGGTTGTGGTACCCATATCCGCGATCGGTTCATTCGGGCTCTCCAGGTCCGTCGTATGGGTTCGCTCCTGACCAAGATTGGTCCAGCTGCGCGCCAGTGCCACGGCCGCCTGCGCATCAGGCACACCAAAACCATATTTGTGATTGAAGTTATAACGAGGAGTGGTTCCCGTGGTCAGCCAGCCTGAATCCGAGGCGTGGTTTTTACGTGCAGTCTGGGCCAGGATCAAACGCACATCCCGCCAACCCAGATTGGGATTCGCTTCGAGTATCAGGCCAACCACACCGGAGACAACCGGTGCTGCGGCCGATGTACCGCTGAAGCAGGTGTAACTGCGGTTCGACACGTCAGAGTTTCCATCGCTGGAGTCGTTATAAGGCAATTCTCCGGTTCTATCGGTGGAGAGTACACAATCTGAGCCCGGCGCACTGACCCACAGATTGGCACCACTCTCAGAGAAGTCGGCCTGTCTTCCATCGTTTCCAACAGCCCCCACCGCGATAATTCCACGGTTGTTCACGTAGCCGTCATGATTGGAATTATCCCCTCTCTCTGCCCCGTTGCCTCCCGCAAACACATACACAATGCCTCGTCCGAAGCGGCCGCTGGAGAGACCGGTCTGGATCGCGGATTCCCATAACGAGGGTGGTGACTCCAGCATGCCGGTACTGTCGAACGAACCCCAGCTGTTACTGGATACCGCGTTGTCCACCGCATCACGGGACATGGCGTCGGCTTTGTCCGCATCGGTATTGGTGAGGATTGCGTTATAGCCGATCAGACTGGCGCGAGGCGCGACGCCACGCACACCCACTCCGTTCAAATCCCGAGCCGCAATCAGTCCCGCCACCGCGGTACCGTGGGCGAAGGGGTCTGATGCACTGGGTTGGGGTGGCGATGGATCCGTATCATTGTTCTGATAGTCCCAGCTTTGATCCACCGCCACATTGGCGGCCAGATCTTCGTGGCCGATCTCCACACCATCATCAACCACCACGATGCGCACACCCTGGCCCTTGATCCCGTCCACGTCCCATACCGGCTCAGCATTGATATCCTCTCCGGCGGTAGCACCACTCTGTCCGGTGTTCTTGATGTGCCACTGCTGATCGTAGAGCGGATCACCCTGAGTCAGGGTCAGATAGATCTCGGTATCGGCGTTCATTGTTACCACACAACTGGTTCCAGCGCCGGAACAACCACCGCCACTCCACTCCTCAACCGCGTTGTCAGGGGACGGATAGACGTTTAGCGTGACTTGGCTGCCACTGTCGAATCGTGCCGAGCAAACGCTGTCGATTTCGCTGCAATTGATGCCGCTTGGGGTAGAAATGATGCCCCCTTCGCCGTCCCCGGTGATATTGATGGTCAGCAGAAAGGTGGTCAGTTGGTCGATGATCTCATCTTCCACATCCTCATCATCCTCAACACCACCGCAAGCGCCGATCAGTCCTGTGGCTAACACCAATAGGAAACCGGCCAGCGGTCCCCACCTGAATCCGTCTGGATTCTGTTTCGATTGAATCGCGTTCGCCATCTTCTAACGCCTTGAGCTGGGTTTCCACCAATTCGGGGTTGCATTGACAACCTCACCCGATTCCCGCAATTGATTAGCGAGTTCCAGGGCTTCAATCCCCGCCGCGCTACGCAACAGATAGGTGTGTACACCAATCGGTAAACGACGCTCCACTTCAAGGCCTTTGCGAATCAACCAATTGTCGATCTGAGGTTTCTCCCAGCTCGGATCGAGCGTCACGATCAGCCCGCCGGGTAGCGCTCTCAACGGCCCCCCTTCTGTGGGAGAGTCGTGAAATACCGGTGAAAGCCTGCCGGCATACTGCTCGGATTTCGCCTGCTGCGTTACATTCAATGAGTTACCGGACTCTAGCCGCCAGAAGCGCACGCTCCCTTGAGCCGGAAATGCCGCTACGTCATGGCCGTTATAGCGCTGGCGCATTATGGTTGCGGTGGCTTCGGAAGATTCAAACTCCGCAAGCAGACTCGGATTGAGCCAGACGGTTCTGGGTTCGTCACCGTCGTACCAGACATATTGCTGCTGAAGCGTGGCGATGCTCTTGTAGGTCTTGTTACTCAACGTACCAACCGAGGGTCCGGCACAGGCCGAGGCAACGGTCATGAAAAAAATGATCGGCAGACAACAATCTCGTAGTGCTCGAAAATGCTTCATCTCAACTTACCCCTTTACCAGATTGATTGCGATGGCCAGCACCGCGCACCCTTGAGGTCAGATCTAGGCTCCCTTACGCTCGAGATAGCAACGGCTATACGAGGAAGCTCTTATGTTCTTGGCTGTTTTTTCTTGAGCCCAGTATACGGGTGAAAACGGCTTGGGTCCTGAAAGCCTGGTCCGCTGAAACCGGCCTCTAAACAGTCGGCGGGATGCGACATAAAATACCCGTTGCCGAATGAATTAAACACTGTACAACGATGCCAGATTAAACGCTTGAATAAAAGCGGGTAGCGCCGCTGGCAAGCCCTGAAATCCGAATAAAACGACTGAAATGATGAGACAAACAAGAGTGCGGATTTCAGCCACTCAAAACAGCTGGATTACACAGTCTCAGGCAACCCCATGGCCTTTAGGTAGCTGCTGACGCTGTTCTGCAACGCGTAAGGCGCTGCCGCAGCCTGGAGTTGTTCCCTGGGCAAAGGATTGTCCAACTGCCTGGCCATCGCGTCGGCCAGGCTAGCCGGATCGCCCGGGGTTGCCAGCGGCTCTCCCGGCAGATCCCCCAACAGCTCCTCAGGCCCACTTGGGCAACGGGTGGAGGCCACCGGTGTCCCCGCAGCCAGGGCTTCCACCAATACCGCACCCAGCCCCTCCCAGAGGGACGAGAGCACGAACAGTCCCGCCGCCTTCATGTAGGGATAGGGGCTATCCACAAAACCGGGCAGTGAGACACGCCTTTGAAGACCCAGCCGTGCTACCTCCGCTTCCAGTCGCTCCCTTGCCCGCCCCTCACCGACAATCATCAGCCGGCACTCATAACGGTCCTTGAGCAGATCAAAGGCACGAATCAGGGTAGTGAAATCCTTGCGCCGACAGAGCTCCCCCACGCCAAGAATCACCTTCGGCTGCCCCGCTTGGAACCAAGGGTGATCCAGCGGCTGATTGAGGCGTTGATAAAATCTCGGGGTGATGATCGGGCTGGGCACCACCTGAATACGCGATCGTTGGATACCGATGTAGTGGGCAAAATCATCCGCCGCGCCCTTGGAGGGGACCAGGATGGTCTCTGCATGGCGATAGAGGTAGCGCATGGAGTTGCGCTGCACGAATCGATCGAAGCGACTGCGGCTGGCCAGATTCTTACTCACCGTGGTACCGCTGCGCACCGCCACCCGGGTGCGATTACCACTCAGCGCATTAGCCAGCAGGGCGGTGCGATTGACCCGGTCCTTGTCGGAGAGCAACACCTCGGGGCGGTACTGTTTCAGATATCGAATCAACTCCGGCAGGGCCGGATAGACATGCTTGGCTTT
>JAHRHW010000088.1 GCA_019100305.1 Candidatus Thiodiazotropha taylori
TACAAATATGACAGAAATCCACGGATTGTCCGCAATCGTGAGTATGAGTCGATTAAGCGGCAGTTGATGTCACAGGGCGTTCAGGAAGTCTTATCCGTGACTCAGCGCCCGGGTATGGCGCCTGACCAATTTATACCGGCCAGAGGCGCCAATACTCGCTTAGAAATCATTCATGAAATATTCGAAGAATCATCAGATGAGCGCTTCCTGCAGATCAAGTGCCGATATTTTGCCTGGAAATCTGAAGCCGATACGTATATCAATCACACTGCTGAAAACGAAGTAAAAGGTGATATTACCTTCTTAGATCGAACAAATTCAGCAATGGTGCTGAAAGAAATTCTAGAAAACGAAACAGGTGATTATTTCGGACCCAGTGAACTAAACGAATACCGAACTAAACATGGACTAAAAAAATACGGCCCGGCTGATTTTGCTCGGTTTGAATTTACATTTGAGCATCTTCGTGAAGCCCTTGTAAATTCATTATCCTTAGGGCTGGGCCCAAGACATATTGACTCTATCAGAAATATACATAAGGCAGCTGCCAAGCTCTGGGAGGACGCCGGCGAGACTGATGATTGGGATTTCCTGTTTCAGGGGATTCTCAAAAAGCTGGATCAGCGCATAGAGACGCTGGATGACTGGTCCTATGATCGGCTGTTCAAGGAGGTGGCCCGGGAGTTAGGCAGTAACGATACTCAAGGAATCGAGCGCGCCAAGGCCGGTTTGGAATTCGTGCTCGAGACCGGTCAGCTGCCCGAAAAACGCGAGTATAAACCCTTCAAAGCCCATGATGATGCCGGCACCGGCGAGGCCGATATGCCACAAGCGCCGATCAAACCAAGACAACCATCAACACCCAAGCAATCATCATCAACGAAACCCAAGATTGTACCGCCTAAAGCACCAGAACAGGCACCGGCCAGCGGGGCCCCGGGCATCTCCTCACTTTTGGAAGAGACGGATGAGGATTTCGAGGAAAATCCGGAGGAATTGGATGACGACCCCTTCTTCACGCAGCTGCCAGAAAACGAGGTTGAAGACGAGGAATTGTGGGGGTTGGTACCGGATGAGGACCTGTACATCGATGAAGACGGCAAAACTCACTATCGGCCCAAATTCCGTGAACTAACTGATGAGGAGGAGGAGGCCAACACCAGAGCCAATCTGGAGGTTTGGCAAAAACATAAAGCGGAAAATCCGGAAGGACCTGAGCTAACGCCAGAGCAGAAGGATCTCATGCGGCGCCGGGAGGCTTGGTTGGAGGGATTGCAACTGGACCGGGAAGAAAGTGGCCGCACCCGATCCACCAGCATGCTGGTCGAACGAGCGATCATGAATTTACGGCATCTCCCCACGGAACGACTGCACCATGACGCTTACGCCTCGGCACGCCGTATCTGTTGTGAATTCTTCAGGCAGGAAATAGCCGACCATCTGGTTCAGCCGTTCAACCGTGGCGTTGGTTTCTTTGTCGCTGACTGGCCCAGGGATCTGCCGTTAAATGAGGAGAACCCTATCCTGGCCTACCTGCAGTTGGCGACCTGGCATTGGTTGGTCGTGGCCAGCGGCCAGCTCAAGATTATTGAGCTGGGTCAGCTCCCACAGGAAATCCTCACATCGCCTTTTGGCCAGATCCTCGATGACGTCTTTGACAAAAACTTCGATGGTGGGGACTTGCTGTTCCAGCGGATTGGCAATGCCATCGCCAAGCGCGTTCAAATTGAGCCGAGCATGTTGCTGATGCATGACCTGATGCTCCATGCCCCGCTCAATTTCAGCCTCGAGCAGATGATCATCAATCGGGCCAATAATGAACTCAACCGGCGTTGTGTGGAGAAATTCGACACGGGGAATTTGTTCCTTTTCGAGTCGAACTGGGATCGACAATACGGCGATCAGAAGATCGATAGCTTAAATCGCTATGAATAGATTTACACGATTTGGTAGGAAGGCGGCAAGGTGGCCGCATAGTGATAGAGGGAGAACCCTATGGGTCATCACATGGAATCTAACAACACAATCGACGACATCAGCCTGTCAAGAGCGGCTTTTGAGATGTTGTTTCGGTATCACAGCAGAGGTGAGGCAGAGAGTTTGGAAAGACTGGGGATTGATCTGGATCTATTGATCAGAGTTAGGGGTCTGTCGAGCGAGTCCTTTCACCGGCTGCTCACTCGAATGGGTAATTTCGTCAAATTTCGCCTGGATAACCAGGTGTTGGATATGCATCTGCAGATAGAAGAGAAACATATGGAAGCCCAAGCACAAGCACGCCAATTGATTATCAGGGGCGCCCCTTTCCCGATGATTCGCGAGCTGTATGGCTGGACGCGGGAAGCTTTCCATTTTGAACGGCGCCTCGCCGGGTTGACCAACCTTCAGTCTCGTGGGCGCCCCCCACTGCCGGCAGACGATATCGGTGACCACATCGCTCAGGCCTGGTATGAGGTCATTGGTAGCGATCGCTCAACCCCACAGTCCGCGCAAGACTGGCTGGCACTGGCAACGGTCAGTGGCACAACCCTTTCGGAAATATGGTTTTGGTATTGTAATGAGCTCAAGGAGATCACCCATGGCTGATGATCGTGTTGATCTGTCGGTTAGGCATTCTGGAATACCCCATCAGGCACTCCCCACGGGGATATTTATCGACCCGACGCTTAAAGCGACGGATCGGAATGTCCTTTGCGTCTTTCGGACGCAGATGAGCGAGGCATCCAAGATGGCCATGCCGACCTACCGAGAGATCAAACGCATGGCCAATATCGGCTCCGATGCGACTGTCTCCCGAGCGATCAGCATCCTTCGACTCACCCGATGGATCATCAAGGTCGGAGATATCCGCGACGACGGTGGCCGAATTGTCCGGACGGCCTACGACATCTGCGACGAACCCGAATGTCTGCAGACCGTCATAAAAAGAGACACAAGATATTTGGGTTTTGTAAAGCGCATGCATTCTCATCACCATCCGGCGGTGGTCCACATAGCGAAATCGGTCCAGGACGGGATTGACCTGTTTAGCGATCTGGTCGCTGATGGAAAGCGATCAGTACGCAGTCTGTCGCCGACGGAAAAACAGGAAATCCGTGAAGAGTCCCATGAGAATTTGAGGCAATTCCAGCAAGGTAAAATCGATAAGGTTACCTATCACGCTGTTGCATATTCCAACAAGATTAGCACCCTCGATGAGGAGGAATTACCGACAGAAGCCAGACTTCAAAAACTAAAGTCAGGTACAGAAGGGCAGGATTCTGAACCCAGACTTCAGTTTTTGAAGAGCCAAAAATCCCTGACTTCAAAAACTGAAGAGTATTGTAGTAGTAGTAGTTTTAATACAACTACTACTACAACGGGCGAGAATCGAAAAACTTCAGATGCTGAGCTTTTCTGGCCAACTTTGCTGATGTCAGAGCTCAACGACAGTGAACGGGCCTTGATTTTACGCAGATTGAGTCTCGTAGAGGGCCAGGATCAGCAGCCGCTCATCAATCAACTCACCGGACGGATGATGGATAGCCATCAACCGGATCTTGAGGATCCGGTCAAGTACATGTTCTGGCTGATCAAAAAACATCAGGAGGGCGAGGAGGTACTGACCTCTGCCTCTACTCGCGATTACCGAAAACCGTCAGGCGACATTTCAGCGAGGGTGCAGAAGAACGATCTCGAAACGCAACTGCGGGAAGTGAAATCCAGAATCGGATCGTTGAAAACACTGATGGATGGCCACAATGCCGGTAAGAACCCAGCGCTACATCAGCAGCTGTCGCAATCGCTTCAACGGGAGGAGGCAACCTTGCAGGCGTTGACCGAAGAGATGCAGCAAATTGCAGAAAATTAACAAACTGCTCCACGGTGGAGCAGTGTGCGAATAACCTGCAGAATGAGACATCAGGATGGATTTATGAGTGTGAGGACAGCAGAAAAAACAATGCTTGAGAAAAGCAGTCCATACCACCCTAGCAAACGCGGGAAAGAGATTGAGAGATTTGGAAATCCTGAATTTCAGATTCAAGTCTCCATCCTCTTGGGGCTTATCTCTGCAAATTACACGGTGAAGATTCGCCATGAGAACAACTTGGCATTGGCGATTGTTCGTGGAGTAGCCCTGTATCAATCATCGAAATCTGACGCTGGTGAATGGGTTTTGACAGCAGATCAGTGGGAAGAATTATCTGGGATGAAAAGACATCGATTGAAAGGGGCTAAGAAGATATTGATAGACACCGGAGAATTACAAGTTGAAGTCAGAGATTTTCCACCTAAATCCTACTACCAGTTCTTCAATCCACAAGAAGACCCGGAAGTACAGAGTGAGTTTCAGTATTACCACGAATTGGCGCATCTCCTTGGCCATGATGCTACTGCATTATTTGGCTGGTTACTGGAGCTCGATAAACAGTTCGAAGCCCAGGGTTACTTCTTCCATCTCAAAATGGCAGATATCCAACAGTCCCTGGGACTCTCCCGGTATCAGGTCGATCAGGCCCGTAAAAAACTCATTGAGCATGATCTACTCAAAGAGCGGTTCTGGGGTATACCCGCTGTGCGGGAATTTCGGTTGCGACTGGATGGCCTGGAGCAGCTGGTAGCCGAGAAGGGAGCGTCTAAATGACAGGCACATTGAGACAACTCAGGTGGAGCGACGGACCAGTGCGAGGGCCTGTCCTGATCGCCAAACACGGCGATAGCGCCTGCCGTGGCCACGGCAGGGGGTGCTCCGAATTCCCGGCTTCAGAGCGGCGCCGGGTGTGTGTAGAGGCTCACATTTAGGCGTGCGCACAAAAGGTGCCACCGGTGGCAGGACAGACGGCAGCGGACGCCCTATGGCGCGCAGTCTGCTGGTTTTTGGTCCGTCTCCCCACCTGAGTTGTCTCAGAAATCGGTTTTATTGGTTCGATGATATCAATGTTAACGGAAGGGGTGAAATGGATGAGTTGAGATGCGATCAATTGTTCCAGATGAGTCTGGTGGGACGACGGACGGTGCGTACCTTGTCCGCCTAACGTGACGGCAACGCCTGCCGAGGCCTCGGCAGAGGGAGCTTCGAATTCCCGGCGTCGGAGTGTCGCCGGGTGAGTACAGAGGCTCTAAATTTAGGCATGTACACAAACAGGCGCCATCGGTGGCAAGGTAGCTGGCAGGTGTCCGTTGGCACGCAGTCTGCTGGCATGGGGGTGTCAGCCGTCCCACCAGACTCATCTGGAACATCAATTACTCTGAACGGATAGTATCAATGTTAACAGCGATAGAGAACATACAGCAGCTGCTCCAAATCCATGCCGAAAAAGGCGTACCGATGGAGATGAGCGTACCGTTTCTGCTCAAACTGGCTGGAAAAGGCGTCGAGGAAACAGCCACTGAGGCAGGGTTCACTCGTACCCATTTCTATCTGACATTGAGAGGAGAAAGGACCCCACCTGAAGGTCTGCGACAGCTACTCGAGAAAAGACTGGGACAGGACCCATGGAAGGTTTACGGAGAGACAGATGAAAGGAAATTGGCCCAGTAACCCAACTGCGACAAAAGACAGATGCCTGAAATCTTTTCTCGGATACCTGGCGCAGATTTCATGATAAGACATAGTTGAACGACCGAATCTAGGAGCAATGATCATGGCAGATGCTAGTAAACAAGATCCACAGTCCCCAACCACACTGCAGACCATTGATGCAGACAAACTGGACAAAGCCCGAGTGGGTCGACTACAAGCGAGCTCAACTCTGAAGTTGGAGACACTGCAGAGCCAGCTGCTCTTCAATGGGCGTCGCGAGAAAGAGAAAAAAGATCGGATCATTGGGCTGCGTGGATTTGGCTCACTGCTGACGGCAGTCTGGCATGGCGCAGTAAAAGACTGCCCTTGGGCATGGGAAAAACTGCTCCAGGTTGAGGAAACACTGAAATGTCAAAAAGCGTTTATTGAGGAACTGACCCAGACGGCTGATCAATCATTGGTGTCTGCGCCAGGTCTTAGTCATTCTGAGGCTCATAGCATTGAACCGCTTATCGTCGAAATTCGTTTTTCGACACCCTATTCATACATCGGTGCCAGTCTGCTCAGTGAGTACGATCGGCTGGTGCGACTGGCGATGCAGGGGCAACATGTTGGTCGATTGGCAGATAAAGAGGCCTTTCGATTGATTCACAAGGGTGGCCGTGCGGTTCGAGGTGCCTTTGAATCGGCATTTGGGTACAAATTTTCAGGCCTAACCACAAACGATCTGCTTCAGGGCACCGCTAAAGCGAAAGAGGCTGTGGCAGAGCGAGGCCAGGTTTCTGATGCGATTCTCAGAGGCCTGAAGAGACCGGAATTTACCCCTAAACCTGTGGCGGCTTTTTCTGCCCGTTACTACAGTGTCCGGATGCCTGCAGCAAAAACCGAAGAGAAATTACAGGAAAACCATGACCGACTTGATAGCAAGAAGGCCATGACCAATTAGAACCCCCTCCCTTTAAGGGTAAGGGAGGGAACCTCCCTTCAATCCACAGATCTCTGCACCACAGTTTGTATGATTGGGAATGACAAATAAGAATGACTTAAAGTAGTATTCGAAAGGTAGACAAATGTTACAAACAATCGCTCCTGCAATGGACAATACAATGAATAATACCAATGGATATGGCGATGAAATCATCTATCCTGAGTCTCAGAGGGACTGGGCGGAGTTGATCGAATACCCATTTCGAACACTCAAAGAGCTTGAAGGCGCGATCGAGGCCGCCGATGCTCAAGTCAAGCATTTGATGGAAGTAGCACGTATCTTTCGAGATCGAGCTAACGTGGAGTTGGTCGGTGTACCTGTCGTTAAAGGCACAAAGGTTCAGGGTAAACATGTTTCCCCTTACTACATCGCTTACTCGTTTGACCGTTCCTACAATATTCTGAAGTGGCGGAATCACCGTACTGATGGTGAAGGTAATCTCCTCAATAATCGCCGTCGTGCTCAATTATCCGATGAAATGTTACTCCAGTGCCCGGAAGAACTGAGAGAGAAGATGCTGAAATTTGAGCGTCGGCGGATCGAGCTTAACTATGTCGCAGGCGTCGTCGCATTCAAGCGTGCTCGGATCGAAAAGGCCTTGGAGCAGATCAGGTCGGTCAACGCTCTGAAGAGTCACGTTTAGTCTGGATGTTCCTCGTAGAACATTCATCGCGCTTTTCTTGATGGCTGCTGTCGCAAATACAGTCGGCCATAGCTGGATCAATAATTTTTCAATGAAGGTTTCCTGGGCCACGGCATATTGTGATCGTCTTTTGGGTTATTGCGCCAGGGCATAGAGAGAAAGCGGCTGGCAGGGTTAGGTCGCGGGCGCTCGATCAAAGATCGAGCGCAAAGGGGTGAGCGAGAAAGGGCTTTTCAGCAAAAAGGGCTTTCGTATTCTGCGTCAGACACACAATTTGTGTATGTGCCACAATCTCACCCTAGTACGTAACTGATGGGATATTAGGTACTGAAACAGTTTTTTGTTTCAAGTTGAATGGCCCTTATATCGAGTTTCAAGGTCTGTGTAGTGTCGCAATCTATAGCACATTTATTTTTCTGTTTAACTATTCTTCCTTGACATCCGTGTCTTTGATCAGCTAATAATTAACCATAAAGCAGTTTTCTAACCGACGTATCCCGGTATATGGATACACACCGCAGCACCTGCTGCACCCACCAAGTCATCGCTCCATCAGACTTGGCGCTTTCAAAGCGGGAGTTCTTTCCACATCACTCAACCCTCAGGGGACAAACCATCCCTTGGGGCATTGGTGCGTCTTCTGATTTCATTATTGTTTAATTAGGAGATTCACTATGAGCAATTCCAACAACGAGTATTTCGATCTGCATGTTTCTGGCTTGGGTTATCTCGGCAGAGCCCGTGAAGTCAAGCCTGGTCCAGGAAAACGCTTCACCCCGTTCTGGGCAGTATCGATTTCTGCACTTCATGGCCCTCGCGATGCGGTCAACTATGTCTACTTCGATACCACCGTGCGTGGTGAAGAAGCCATTAAGGTGATCCAGGATCTTGAGCAGGCTATCAATGATGAGAACCGTAAGGTTCTTGCCGGCTTCAATCTTGGTGATCTCATGCCTGAGACATACGTCAAGGATAATGAGACGCGGATCAGCCTTAAAGGCCGGTTACTTCGGATCAGCTGGGTCAAGGTAGATGGTAAAACTGTCTATACTGCACCCCAGCCTTCCGAGACTGAAGGAGCGAAGGACGATGATCAAACGCCTGCAGCAGTTCCAGCTGATCAGCAGGTTGCGAGTTCAGAATCCGATAAAGTTGACCAAGCCCATTCAGAGACCACTAGTGGCCCCATAAATGGTAATGCGTACAGCCACTCTCCTGTGACAGACGGACAAGGATTGCCTGGCAGTTATTCTGTTAACATCCAGATGCCGTCTGAGTCATAAACCAATTGGAAATATCATGTTTCCTTGAAGAAAGCCCACACTCTTGAGTGCGGGCTTTTTTTTGCAGTATTGATCATTATCCATTTTAGATGGTTCAAGCATTGGCATATCAAGGTTATACTGAACTGGATTTCATACCGCAGCGCCTCGGTATATTGGCGCACCAAAGCGGCTTTGCCGCACCCAAGACTGTAACCGCACCCTGAGAATACGGTCGAACCTTCGGGTTGGGTGTTGATACCAGGTATCTCCGACAAGATAATCCTGGTTTATTAAGACGCCCGTGAAGCGTTATCTTCAACGATAAGCACCGGAGGGTTTCCACCCTTCGGTGCCCCTTACAGTTACGACCTACGGTCTTCCCGGATGATCTTATTTTGGGGTCATGCGGGAAGACCTTAGGTCTTCTTTCAGCCAAGCCGGTCGCCGTGGCCGGAATTTACGCGGCACCCTTTGTACGCAGTTAGCGTGCCTTCTCGATTGATCTGTCCGGCTTAAATCAGATCGAATGCGACTGGGTTGTAGCGAGAACCTTTGCAATGGCCTTTTTTTAATCGAGCTGACGGCCAATTTAATTCGCATGGCCTGACGTGATTTCCATCCCGGCCAGCGCTTCGCTGGCCATTTTTCTGTATTCCATAAATGTTTTTGGCGCAAAAACTTTTTCCAGCGTCTTTTCTGATCTTTTGTGGCAGCCTAACCACGAGACTTGATTTCTGGACCTTAGCCATGCGAGTGAATCAATGAGAGTAAACGTTTTGATGCTGTTGTTCGCAGTAATTGTTACACAAGATTGCCTGTCTCACGGATTGGATGACGTCGCTGCTGTAACAGACCGTGACGCTCGGTACACAGGCTATCGGAAAGCCCCGCCATCTCCTGGCCAGATTAATCCGCTAGAGGCCCCAATGGGGCGTATTGCACCCGACTCTCTAACCGTTGAGCGTGCAATGAAGGATTTGCTTGCCGGTACCAGCTACACCCTGACGCAGGGCTTTACCGCGGATCCAGAAATTCGTGTGTTGCTCGACGCAAGGCTGCCCCAGCACCAACAATCTCTCAAGCATTTCTCTGTTATGGAATCGCTCGCGATCATTGCAGGGAATCCTTGGTTGCTGGTGGTCGATCCTGTTCATAGGATGATTTCCTTCGAACTACCTTATCCCTACCAAGACAATCCTGTTGTCACCAAATCTGGGCCACACAATGGCCTGAAACTCCTGGGTTTCGAAGAATCAGAAACGAAGTCTGAACAGATTTATCCGCTCTCTCTCAGTGACAACTGTAAAACCATCTCACGTGATATGACGGTTGCCTGGCCTCAGCGTGTTTATTGGTGTTACCCCCACGCATACAACAAACGAGGCCAGTGTCGTGACTAATTATTTCTCTACATTTTTCTCGACCTCCACCCGTGCTTTGGCGTTCTTCCTGAGCGCCACTTTTTTTTCGCTCACGTATGGTGATGAGGTCATAAAAACCGATGTCGAAATATCAAATCTCAACTCTACTGCTGTTAATGCAGAGGCAATGGGGTTTGATGGCTGGGGACTGAGTGAGAGTGAGACTGAGCGATATCAGCGCATCATGAAAGGCCCTCGAGGCAATTGGACGCCAAACCTGAGTCCATTGCAGGTACTCGGAATCAATGCTGAGTCAGTTCAGGAGCGTCAACACTATGCTAGACGATTGGCCATCATCGAGCATGATCGACTTGTACGTGAACGCGCCTTTGAAACAGCCTATTTGGCTGAGTACGCGAAGCTTTATCCAAATGCGCCTCTTTATGAAGGAGCCCCAGCCATTGCGAAAACGAAGAAGGTAAAGCAACAAAGAAAGCGGGTTAATATCAGGCTTCCCTGCGATATTCAGTCTGTCTGTTACAAGCGAATAGCGCCAACCCTGGCAAAGGCAACGTCTAAACCGGTGGATCTTTACTTCTTTGGCGTCGAGTCAGTCGATGACATTCAAACCTGGGCGAGAGAGACCGGAATTGATCCTGATCGGGTGAGGCAAAAGCTCATCACCCTGAATGTTGGCGAAATAATGTCGTCGTCTGGCGAATGATGTTTATCTCTTCTACAAAACTAAGATTTATGATCGTATTGGTGATGATGCTTGGGTCGTCGTCTGTCTCATCGAATCAGAGTATCCCCTCGCGAGACGAACTCAAATCCGTTGCGACATCAATTGCCAAACACTACGACCTATCAGCGGATTTGATTCACGCCTTGATAACCGTAGAGTCAGACTGGCAGCCTGCTGTGGTTTCTAAGAAAGGCGCGGTTGGGCTTATGCAGCTTATGCCGGCCACTGCTGAGCGATTTGCAGTCGTGGATTCCTACGACCCTTATCAAAACCTGCAGGGAGGAATGCGATATCTACGTTTTCTGTTCAACAGGTTCCATGGCCGGCTAGACCTTGTCTTGGCAGCATACAATGCCGGTGAGAATGCTGTCGATCGATACAATGGCATACCTCCGTATTCTGAAACACAAGCGTATGTCCATAAAGTTTTAAAACTGTATGGCGCTCCAGCGTCGCCTGTGAGATCAGTACGCCGAATCAGAAGTTATCCACTGATGAGGGCAATGTGATGGCGGTAGGAGGTAATTTTCCGCTTCAATCGCTTCTCAGGCCGCCTGTGGAGCTCTATACAGCGATGGTAGCTGTGCCGATTGGAGTTCTTCTGATTTACAGTCCCTATATCACCTTGTTAACACCCACTACGGCTATGACTTCTGGGGGGTTGATGATACTTGCTGGGTGCTGGCGCGCTTTACAGGGATTTAAGGTCATCCGGTACCGAAAACGATTGACTCGATTGCCTCGATACGCCTTGACCAGTCATAAGATTCCGGTTTCTAAACGAAAGCTGTTTTTGGGGAAAGGCTTTGTATGGAAACAAATTCATGTTCAGAGACTGAGAGATATCCGTCTTTTTGGAGATCAGTACACGCAACAATCAGGTTTGAATGCCTGGATACGATCGCGTCCAATTGCCTGGGAGACTACTTGGCTACTGAAACGCGTTGGTGATGCACTACTCTGGGATAGTCCGTTCAATCCCTGGCGTCCACGACCCGATATCGGCGGAAAACCTGAGATCCATGCGGTTGGCCTACTGGAAGGTGAGCGGGATCAATATCAAGATCTCTCCGAGCGGGTAGGGCATACTCTGGTGCTGGGTACCACTCGCGTTGGAAAGACTCGTTTGGCCGAGATTCTGATCACTCAGGATATTCACCGAGGGGATGTGGTGATTGTCTTTGACCCCAAAGGTGATGGGGAATTGATGACCCGTACCTTCGTTGAAGCGCGCAAGGCCGGCAGGCCGTGCTATATCTTTCATCTCGGATATCCAGACATCAGTGCCAGATACAACGCTGTAGGCAACTTCGAGCGTGTCACAGAGGTGGCGACTCGGATATCTGATCAGCTTCCGAGTCAAGGTAATTCTGCTGCTTTTAAAGAGTTCGCCTGGCGATTTGTCAACATTGTCGCTCGCGCGCTTGTTGCCTTGGGTAAACGACCTGATTACAACCTGATATCCAGGTACATCTTTAATATCGACCCGTTGTTAGTTGAGTACGGAATGATGTCACTGGGTCTGAATGGCGATAAAGGTTGGGAACAGCATGTTGCAATGCTCGAATCGGATGTTGACGAAAAGAAGCTTCCGCAAGCGCTTAAAGGTCGGAATCATACAGCGATTGCCATCCTTAGGTACACACAACAGAAAGAAATCTATGATCCTATCTTGGAAGGCCTATTAGGCGCATTTCGATATGATCGAACCTACTACGACAAGATCATTTCATCTGTAGGTCCCTTACTTGAGAAGCTAACAACTGGCCAGGTTGCAGAACTCATTGCTCCGGACTACTTCGATCTTAAGGATGAACGCCCCATCTTTGATTGGTATTCTGTCATACAGCAGCGAGCTGTTGTTTATGTCGGCTTAGATTGTCTTTCTGATGCGATCGTCGGGGGAGCGGTCGGCGCCTCGATGTTTGCTGATTTAACTTCTGTCTCAGGACGAATCTATAAACATGGTACTGAATCCCAGTTACCCGATATCGGTGAGGCTGATCTAATACTTCCTCCACCCAAAATTGCCCTCCATGGTGATGAATTTAATGAGCTTGTGGGATCTCAATTCATCCCAATGATTAATAAAGCCGGTGGATCCGGATTTCAGTTTACCGGTTACACGCAAACCGGTGACGACATTATTGCCGGAATTGGTGATGTGCATAAAGCCGGTGTGATTCAAGGCAACTTTAATACGTTGATAATGTTGCGTGTAAAAAATAAACAGACCTCAGAATTTTTGACGAATCAACTGCCATCAGTACAAATAAGCCAGCA